>NZ_JAOQJL010000062.1:0-7213 GCF_025566965.1 Blautia ammoniilytica
AAAGAGATCCGCTCCAAAGAGGATAAAGATGCACGATTCGGGCATAAAACGGCAACCAGTACGTTTTATGGATATAAAAATCACCTTGCGATGACGGAAGAACGTCTCATTGCAGGGATCAGTGTAACAGATGGAGGAGCGCCAGACGGGCAGGAATTACCAAAACTGATAGAAAAAGCAAAGGAAAATGGAATAAAAGTTACAGAAGTTATAGGCGATATGGCATATGTCAGTGATGATAATCTGGAAGTTTGCGGAAAAGAGATTACATTGATTGCCAGGACCAATACAGCAGTAGCTGCAGCAGCAAACGGAAACCTTGAGGAAGGTTTCTGCTTTAACAAAGATGCGGGGATGTTGCAGTGTCCTGCCGGAGAGCTTTCCACGCGTGTGGAAAAAAGAACAGCCAAAAACGGGAACACTTATTTAAGATATATATTTAGCAAAGTAAAGTGCCGGAAATGCTCACAAAGAAAAAACTGCCGTGTAGGGAAATCAAAGGCTAAAGAACGAAGCTACAGTATTACGCAAGCAAGCGAGAAAAATCTTGAACGGCTTAAATTTGAAGAAAGTGAATATTTTCAGGAGCGAATGAAGATTCGGCACAGGATAGAAGAAAAGAATGGAGAATTAAAGGAAGCTCACGGTTTGCGCAAAGCAGATTCGAGAGGTCTATTTGCTATGCATCTGCAAATGTATTTTACGGCATTTACAGCAAATGTAAAACGAATAGTAAGATTAGAAGAGCTGGCTATGGAGTAAGCCATAGCTTTTTTGTGCTTTTTCTAAAAAAAATTGAAAAAATATAAAAGAAAAACTTCCACTTAAGAAAAAATGGAAGTTTTTCAGTGCCCTTAAAAAGGAGGGGTTTTACTGGAAAAGTATGCTTGTACAGGGACGAAAAGAATATCCGTTGTTGTACAGAATCGGAAAAAACAATATTTAATAGTACAGAATTCAGATCAGGCTTATATGGAATTTCCAGGGATTATCTCCAAAGGATATAAAATGCCTGAGGATGACACTTTTTTTGTTATGGAAGAGGTTGGCAAAATTCTTGGAGTACAATTAGAATCTGTAAAACTCATAGAGATATATTATGACGATAGTATTCCGTGGAGGCATTATATTTATCGTGCTGAAATATTATCAGGTAATCCGTCAAAGATAAAATACGAAAAAATAGTTTGGAAATCTTTTGAGAGCATAGAATCTGGAGATTTCAATTTATATGGAAAGCAGGTTTATCAGAAAATAGCGGAATGTACATATTGCCGAAAACTTTGTGAGAAAAAGGCGGAACTAGATATTTTTATGATGAATATGTGGCTCAGGATGCCGGGATGCTCGTGTCAAATGTGATTAAACAGGCAGGTGATTCTGAAGATATTTATAAGATGGCGATTCGTTATTACTTCAGTCATCTAAGAGCTTGGTTGGTTGAAAGTCCAAACTTAAAGAAAAATCGCACAGTTCAAAATTATTTGCTGTTATATGAGAGACAAGACCTGTTGACAGAAGTGAATCAAGTGCTTGAACTACATGTTACGGAAGATTGGACGTTAAGATATTTAATCAAAAGCTATATTGATACAAATATAGCTCACTACGATAGGTCAACAGAAGAGACAAAACAGATAGTAACATTTTGTAATTCTGTATTTGGAAAAGAAGGTAAGTTTCCTATTGATCAATTTGTAGGAATAATGGAAAGCTACATGATGTCTTTAGTTATAGAAATGTGGTTTTATGCAGGTGAGTTAGGTGCAGATATTGGAAATCCAGATCCTGCAGTAGCTGTATTCATGGATGTTAATAGACAAGAACTGCTAGAGATGATGAAAGAAAAGTTCAATGATAAGGAGTAGGAGAGGATAATGTTGTCTGGTGATGAAATACTAAAATTGGAAGAGTTCTATCATATTTTTTCATTTGAGCCCAATTTTCAAGTGGTAGCTAAGCTTGATGGTATGCGTTTTATAATACATCCTAACGAAAATTGCGGGCATAATAATGGACATATTCATATTGAGAGTAGTGGAGCAGAAATAGAAATTGATTTACAGACATTTAAAGTTATGAACACGTCAGGGAAAATTTCGCCACACAAAATTAAGACTGCTCAGAAATTTGTGGAAGAAAATCAAGCTATGTTTATTCAACATTGGAATGAGTTTACCAATGGTGTAAAGATATCAGCTTAAGAAAAGTATTATCATATAGTGCAAATCATTACCAAGTATTCAGGGGATTTAAATTTTCGGCTTGTAGTAGAAGCAGTGCTTCAATAATTTGAAGGAGGCATACTACGATGCAGAAAAAAGTAGACCGCAAGAGATTTGTCAGATACAAAGAGGGCGTAGAACTGTACTCTATGTGCCAGTCCAAGTTTGAGGATATGGCAAAGGAGGCAGGAGCTATTTACAAGTTGAATAAGCTTGTATTGGTTAACTGTGATGTATTTGAAGAGTATCTGGAAACATTTCGAATCAAAGAATAGTCGGGAAGGATTTGCACATATTTTTTGAAAATTAGGGGTTGACTTATTGACGGGCAATAAGCAAAATGTACTTAAGTTGAGAGGAGGCATTAGCAATGAGTAATATGGGAAGACCTAAGTTAGATGAGCCGATGGTTCATAAGGTATCGGTTCGATTTAATGAAAGGGAATATCAGAGACTCAAAGCATATGCTGAATCAATAAACAAAACTATGACCGAAGCATTAAAAGACGGCATAGAGTTGCTTTACAAGAACTCCCAAGAAAAAGAATAAGTGCAGATCTCTTTTCTTTCATTTTGGAAAGGAGATTACAATGGCAGCAAGAAAAGATAATAAAGGCAGAGCACTTAGAAAGGGAGAGTTTCAGAGAGCAAGCGACGGCAAGTATGTATATGGTTATGTGGATCCGAACGGAGTAAGACGCTATATTTATTCCAAAGATTTGAAGACTCTCAGGGAGAGGGAAGAGAAGCTTATCAAGAATCAGCTCGATGGACTTGATGTGTATGTGGCTGGAAGCGCAGATTTGAACTTTGTGTTTGACAGATACATTTCTACTAAGTCAGAGCTTCGTAGAACCACCTATACGAATTACACTTACATGTATGATCATTTTGTAAGGGATAGATTCGGAAAGAAAAAGGTTGGAGATATTAAGTATTCAGATGTGCTTCATTTCTATCATGACCGCATCCACAACAAGGGAATTCAGATTAACACTTTGGATACTATCCACATCGTATTGCATCCGACATTTCAGTTGGCTGTTCGTGATGGAATTATCAGAATGAATCCATCCGATGGTGTTATGGCTGAATTGAAAAAGAAGACTGGAAATAAGAAGGGAATCAGACACGCACTTACAGTTGAACAGCAGAGATCATTCATGAATTATATTGCTGAGAGCACGGTGTTTGTTGGATGGCTCCCGTTCTTTACAGTGTTACTTGGTACCGGATGTAGAATCGGTGAGGTGGTTGGACTTCGTTGGCAGGACGTGGATCTGAAGGAGAGAACCATTAACATCAATCACGCAATGACCTATTATCCAAGACGCGATGATACTTACAAGTGTGAGTTCAAGGTATCACTTCCTAAGACGGATGCAGGTATTAGAATTCTTCCTATGATGAAGCAGGTATATGAAGCACTTCAGGGAGAATATGATCGCCAGAAGGAAAAAGGTTTTTCAGAAGCTGTGGTTGATGGAATGAGCGGATTCATCTTTACAAATCGTTTTGATACAATCCATAATCCTCAGGCAGTGAACCGTGCTATCAAGAGAATCTACGAAGCCTATAATGCAGAAGAGATTGTGAGGGCTAAGAATGAACATCGTGATCCAATCATTATCCCTCATTTCTTGTGTCATGGTCGAGTTATAATAAGGACAAGTTAGAAAACTCCAGTAAATACAAGGGGTTGCACTAATTTAGTCCTTATTTTTAATTTCCTGAAAAGGGAAAAATAAAGCAGCGCTGTCATTCCAGAATATGAATTATTACAGATTCAGACTGGAAATGGATTTGTGTAAGACAAGAGTAAAAACAACAGAATTATTGTAATTATAGGACTGAATTAGCTCGCACGGAATATAGATTCCGGATGTCTAATTCAGTCCTCTTTTTGATTGATGACGATGAAAGGTGATGAAAAATGGCTAGAATTATTTCTATTGTAAACCAAAAAGGGGGAACGGGAAAATCCGCATGTACAGCTAATTTAGCAGTAGGATTAGCACAAAAGAATATGAAAGTGTTGATTGTAGATGCCGATCCACAGTCTGATGTATCCGCAGGATTTGGATATCGTGATTGTGATGACAGTAATGAAACACTTACTGCTCTTATGGATGCTGTAATGAAAGATGAAGATATTCCTTCCGAATGTTTTATCAGACATCAGGCAGAGGGGATAGACATTATCTGTTCTAACATTGGACTGGCAGGTACGGAAGTACAGTTGGTAAATGCAATGAGTAGAGAATATGTATTGAAACAGATTTTATATGGTATCAAAGATCAATATGATGTAGTCATCATTGATTGTATGCCATCATTGGGAATGATTACGATTAATGCGCTGGCTGCATCAGATGAAGTCCTCATTCCAGTTGAAGCATCCTACCTGCCAATCAAAGGATTGCAGCAGTTGTTAAAAACAATCGGTAAGGTCCGTAAGCAGATTAATCCGAAGCTGCAAGTCGGAGGTATTTTGTTTACGATGGTCGATGCTCATACGAATGATGCCAGAAATAACATGGAACTTCTCAGAAATGTATATGGAAGTCAAATTCATATCTTTGATAATTATATTCCATTTTCTGTAAGAATGAAGGAAGCAGTCAGAGAAGGACAGAGTATTTTCTCTTATGATCCGAAAGGCAAAGCTACAGAAGCTTATCGGAGAGTGACGGAGGAGGTGCTGAAAGATGCCATCTAAAAAAAGAGCAACTCCCATTTCCTTACAGCCACTTGATGCGTTATTTGGAACAAACGAAGAAACAAACAATGGAATTTGTGAGATAGAAATAGGAAGCCTTCATCCATTTCCAAATCACCCGTTTCAAGTAAAAGATGATAAGAAAATGGAAGAATTATCAGAAAGCATTACACAATATGGCGTGTTGGTTCCTGGTATTGTGCGATTGAGAGAGTCCGGTGGTTATGAGCTGGTAGCTGGTCATAGGCGAAAACGAGCATGTGAACTTGCGGGATTAGAGAAAATGCCTGTTATCATCAAAGATCTTACAGATGATGAAGCGACGGTGATCATGGTAGATTCCAACATTCAACGAGAAGAGCTGCTGATCAGTGAAAAGGCATTCGCTTATAAAATGAAATATGAGGCGTTAAAGCGTCAGGGAAAACGGTCTGATTTAACTTCTTGCCAAGTTGGCAAGAAGTTGGCGGCAGAAGAAGTCAGTCAGAATACAGGAGATAGTTCCAGACAGATTCTTCGATATATTCATCTGACAGAGTTAATCGCAGAACTTTTAGAACTGGCAGACGAGAAGAAGCTTCCCTTTAATACAGCTGTTGAAGTTTCATATTTGAGAAGTGAAGAACAACAGATATTGCTTCAGTATATGAGTAATCACAATATGGTACCGTCTATGAAGCAGGCAAAGGAATTGAAGCAGATTGCAAAAGAGCAGATGTTGACATATTCAGAGATTGACCAGATCTGTATGAATGAAAGTACTGAGAAAGTACAGGTACAGATTCCGGCGAAAAAGCTGAAACAGTATTTTCCTGAGTCATATTCTAAAGCTCAGATGGAAGAAGTGATATTTATGCTCCTGGCATCATGGGCAGAAAAACAATAATATGATATGCGAAGTTGGACAGAAGGAATGAAAAGATGATGATAGAAGATGTAATTAAAAAATCAATACTGCCACTGGCATTTATGCTATTCTGGTTCTGGATGGTATCCACCATCATGAAAGTCAGTGGACAGACAGACTTATTCTGGTGGATATTTCTTTCCGGACTTCCATTTGGAATACATAAAATGCGGCTGGTCCTGATTCCAAAAGGAATGGATATAACAGCAACACTTGGGATGGCTGCATTAAGTGTCATCATTGGAGCTTTGATTGGAAGTATCATGATTCCAGTGTATGTAATCCGTGCGGTATACGTTTTCTTACGATATATCATCGGAAAATAATTGAATATTTGATAAGAGGCAGGCTTGCGAAAATAAAATCGTAAGCTTGCCTCTTTTTTTTGTACCCAAAATCAGGCAATTCAGGGGAAATCCCTTTTGCAAATATATATACCTGGAGGATTTTTAAGATGAGAGAGCGAATTGAAAGTAAGCATGTAACAAAAGAAATCAAAAGTCAGATGCCAGTGATTCCGGTGGAAATTGTTAAAGAAAGAGGTTGTACGTTCTGCCCGTATTATCTGGGCAATTATGAGAAACAGCCACGCTGTATGATGAAAATCTGTGCCTGGGATGATGAAAATGAACGTTTCCATCCAGTTCTTCGTGGACTGATTCCATTTTACAAAGAGAAGATGGAAAAAGCAGAAGAGAAGTTCCTGGCAATGAAAAAGATTTACACAACGCTGTTAGGAATGTTTGCCGATGAAATGAAGCAGGAAGAGTTGGAAAAAGATGAATGTTACGGATGTGCCTATGGAAAATGTGGACCATGTATCGGTATCTGTTACAAATCAATGAAAGCATAGGAGGGTTAAGCCAATGAATACAACAGTTATTTCCGGGCGATTGGTAAGAAATCCTGGATACAACGAAGTGGAGAATGAAAGAGGACTTCATAAGATTGCCAAGTTTGTTCTGGCAGTCAGAAGAAATTATTCCGATGAAGTCAGTTTTATTCCGGTAAAGGCTTTTGCAAAGAAAGCAGAATTTGCCAGAGATTATCTGATGCAGGGAACGAAGGTCATGGTGGAAGGCGAGATTGTCACAGGTAATTATGAAGATAAGGATACCGGGAAAAAGATCTATACAACTGAAGTGTATGCAAATCGGATCGAATTTGCAGGTGCAAAAATAGTTGACAGACCACCGTTTCCAGAAGATGCGGAAGGGTTCTTAGAGATCCCAGAGGGCATGGAAGAGGAAATGCCGTTTAGATAGAGGAGGATAAAAGATGGTTTCAGTAGATCAGGCGTATATGGTAGGGCATATGAAAAATGCCGATGGAAGTATCAATAACAAAAATGTAGTGCTGTCA
>NZ_JAOQJL010000063.1:0-6736 GCF_025566965.1 Blautia ammoniilytica
ATATTTCGTCATTTAACGTTTCTGCATTTATCATCTCCATTTATTGTGGATAACTGCTCTCATATTTCAAATTTGAGTTTCGCAATTACCTATATTTCTTATACACTTTCTTCTTGCTCCACACTGTAACCTTCACAGTGGCTTTCTTGCCGCTTTTAGTTCTTGCTGTAATGGTAGCCTTACCATTCTTTTTCATCCGGATCACACCCTTGGATGTGACAGATGCAACCTTTGGATTAGAACTTTTCCAGGTAATAGTATCTGTGGCTTTTTTCGGTGTAAGGGTAGTCTTTACTGTAAATTTGTAACCTTTATATGCCCGCAAATCCTTTACATTCAGTTTTATCCTCTTTGCAGGGATCTCTTTTACTCTTACCTTGCAGACAGCCTTTTTCCCATTAGAAAGAGACGCTGTGATCACTGCAGTTCCTTTCTTTTTTGCAGTGACTTTTCCTTTCTGGTTCACTGCTGCCACACGGCTGTTAGAACTTTTCCAGGTAATTTTCCCTTTGGCCCCACTTGCCTTAAGCACAGCATTTTTCCCTTTATAAAGGGTCATGGAAGATCTGTTCAACTTAATTTTGGAACTGCTGCTACTGTTGCTTCCACTATTGATATTGTTATTGTTGCTGTTATTTTCATTGTTTTTATCATTATTTCCAAATGGATTGTCCCCATCCCCATCAATGGTATCCCAGAAATTTACCTCACCCACTTTGATCCTTACCGGTGCTGTTACTGTAAAGCCGCCCATCATATTGGTGATTGCAGTGATCTGTGCACGTCCTGCTGAAATCCCCCGTACATTTCCCTGGGCATCTACAGAAGCCACAGCCGGGTTACTGCTGCTCCACTGGAAATCTTCAGGATCCAGTTCCGTCACTGTCCTGCTTTCATTTGACTCTGCGATCACAGGAGCCATTTTCTGTGTATCTCCCACACTCACGGTCTGTGTCCATGCAGTAATAGTCTGGTCATACCATACCAGTTTTTTAATGGTATAATCTTCAGTGATCACAGGGATTGTTACTTTTGTTGTGTAATCTGCCGGTGCTGCAAAGCTTCCAGGAGTGGTTTTACCGAAAAGCTGTACACAGTAAAAATGTTCATTCTGCTCAAAGCATCCCACACCAATTGAAGTATAATCTGTGTTCAGGATATTCCATTTGTGCATTTCTGAATTCATCCACATCTGCACATCCCCGGCTGCATCCAGGTAACTGGTTGCACTTAAAATATTTTCTCCCCAGGCAGTAACAACTGTGCTTGCAGTATTCCATGCGGATCCTGTAGGTCTGGTATGATCATATTTCACGCTGCATTCTGATGCTCTTTTCATAGCAGCTGCAAGAAGATCCGGATCCATGGTAAGGGGTGCAGCTCCCACCTTTGCTCTTTCCTGATTGGTAAAGTTTAAAATTTCATATGCTCTTGAATATTTGTATGTACCTGTAAAACTTAAATTGCTGGTTCTTCTGTAAGACCCATCATCCGTCTGTACCAAACCTGAAGGAAGATTCACCACCAGTTCAGGAGAACACTCGGCAAAGGCTCGGCTTTCTATTGTTTTAACCGTTGAAGGAATATTGATTTGCCTTAATGCAGTACACCCGTAAAAAGAATTACCGTTGATCGTTTCCAGCCCCTCTGGCAGACTAATAGAAATCAGACTGGTACAATCCAAACACGCCCTTGAATCAATTACTTTAATGTTATTTCCAAGGCTTATACTTACAAGACTTGTGCATTCTTCAAAAGTCTTGTAAGGCAGTTCTGTAATTCCGTTTCCGATAACAGCTGTCCTCAGGCTCTTGCTTCCCTTGGCAATTCCGTATCCAATCTGTGTTACCGTATCCGGGATCACCAGTGATTCAAGACTGGAATCCTGGAATACCCAGCTTTCAACTGTAGTCACACTGGCCGGAATCGACACCTGTTTGATATTCTTAACCCCTACAAACGAAGAATCTCCTATAATTTCCACACCATCAGGAATCTGATATGTATCTGTATTTTTCCCTACCGGAACACTGAGCAGCTTCTTACCGTCTGCACTGAATAAAACGCCATCGATCACTTTGTAGTAAGGATTGCCTGCATCAAGAATGTATTCTTCCAGTGTTGTATTATTAAATGACTGGGTGTTGATAGACTCCAGGGATGCAGGAAGTGTGATCTGCTTTACATCCACACCCAGAAAAGCTGCATTTCCAATGGATTTTACGTTCTTTCCCATACGTACCCCGGAAGCTCCTTCACATGCACAGAATGCTCCGTCTTCGATCGTCACCAGAGATTCCGGAAGATTAATTGTCTTCAGCCTGTAACAGCTGTAAAATGCATTTCTTCCGATCACAGTCAGTGTTTCCGGAAAAGAGATTTCCTCTATGGCACAGCACCAGAAATTGGAATTTCCTACCTTTGTGATCCCATCAGAAATCACCAGTTTCTTAATCTTCGTTTCCTCTGAATACCAGGGCTGCTGAGTATCATCTTCATAATCAGGCATTTCTCCGCTTCCTGTGATAGTCATCACTCCCTGTGATAACTGAGCGGTAATGGTTCCGGTTAATGTATAAGTCTTTGTTTCCCCTGAATCGCCTGCACTAAACACATCTGTATCTGCCTGATCTGTAAATTCTTCCTCCGTAACCTCAAAAGAATCATCTGTTACATCCTGAACCTGATCTTCTGACGCGTCCTCTGCCGATACAGCCTCATCCTGTACATCTTCTATCTCATTATCAGAGTTTTCAGTATTATCACTCTGTGCAACTTCATCCTGGGATAACTCTCCCACACTTTCCATACCCTGCTGTACATTTTCCTGGCTATTCTCCTGCACATTTAAAGCTTCTTCTGCGGTAAACTCCTCTGCACCGCATAACGCTGCAGGCTGCACAGCCAAGATCAGGGTTAAAACTCCTGCAAGTAATTTTTTCTTCATCTCTCTTATTCCCCTTTTGTACTTGATGAAACAGACATGTCATCTATAGGCGGCAAAAAGTCCTCTGCTTCACTGGATCAGATACTTATAAATTTCTCTTTTAGTCACGCCTCTGTCCTTTGCCACCTGCTTCATGGCTTCCTTACGCGGCATTCCCTGTTTTTCATAAAGTTCCATATGATCCTCAATAGAAATCTCTTCCCAGGATTCCTGGGCTTCCTTTTCCATCTCTTTTCTGCTTCTTCCCTGGATCACCAGCACGCATTCTCCTAAAGGCTTGCTGTCCTTATAATATGCCAGCAGATCATCTATTGTGGTAAGAAATGCTGTCTCATGCTTCTTGGTCAGTTCCCGGCATAAGGTCATTTTCCTGTTACCAAGAGCCTCCCTTAACTCTTCCAGGGTGCTTAACAGATGATGTGGTGCTTCATAAACGATCATAGTTCTTGTTTCATTCTTCAGTTCTTCCAGAACCGCCCTGCGCTCTTTCTTATCAGAGGGAAGAAAGGCTTCAAAAGCAAATCGCCTGGTAGGAAGCCCGGACATGGTAAGAGCTGTAATACAAGCAGCAGGACCAGGCAGGGAGGTCACTTCAATCCCCGCCTGGTGGCACATGGAGACCAGTTCTTCCCCCGGATCTGAAATCCCCGGAGTACCCGCATCTGTGATCAGAGCAATATTGGCACCTTGACGCATCTTTTCAACCAATACCATCCCTTTATCAATCTTATTATATTCATGATAGCTTGTCATAGGCGTTTTGATCTCAAAATGATTCAGCAGCTTAATACTATTCCTGGTATCCTCCGCTGCGATCAGATCCACCTCTTTCAATGTACGCAGAACCCTGAAAGTAATATCCTCCAGATTCCCGATCGGTGTTGCGCATAGATATAATTTTCCGCTCATAAATTCCTCATTTCAGATAAATAACCACCGCATAATCATCCTTACCTCATACCATCCCATACAGTTCCAAGATAGACTTTGTGTAAACCCCCGGCTTTTCATAAACGATCAAAGGCCTTTCCACTGTGATCCGCGGATTACCGCCTTTCACAGCTTCAATCAGAACCATGTTGGGTTCCTTATCAATATATGGATAAACCAGCTGCATTCTCTTTGGCTCCAGCTTGTATCTGGTCAGAACATTCATGATCTCAGCCAATCGAAAAGGCCTGTGCACCATATAAAAACGTCCTCTGTCCCCTAGTACCCTGGCTGCCTGGCTTACCACATCTTCCAAAGTACACAGGATCTCGTGTCTTGCAATTGCCTTTGGCATATGGGGATTGGTCAGCCCATGGGCACCGATCATATAAGGAGGATTACAGGTAATAACATGAAAAGAAGCTGCCCCGAAAATACTGACAGCTTCCTTTATATCTCCCTGTATGATCTGAATCCTGTCCTCAAGGCCGTTATACTTTACGCTTCTTTCTGCCATCTGGGCGCAATCTTCCTGGATCTCTATCCCGGTAAAATTCTTTCCCTTTGTTTTGGCAGATAAAAGAATGGGGATAATGCCGGTACCTGTACACATATCAAGTACCTTTTCCCCTTCCTTTACCTTTGTAAAACCTGACAGAAGCACTGCATCCATGCCAAAACAGAACTTTTCCCTGTCCTGGATCACATAACAGCCATTCTGCAGATCATCTACACGTTCATTTTCTTTTACAAGATCTTTATTCATCCAGCTTGGAGTCTCCCTTTTTGTCTTCCAGATTCTTAAGTTCTTTCAGTTCCTGCTCTGAAATCTTCACTTTCTTTTTCCTTGGGCGGAACTTCAGATCCTCCACAGCAAACTCCTGGATCTCTTTTTCATCGTTAATCTCAACAATAACCTTTACTCTCTGCCTCAGTACATTCACACTGTGTACAGTTCCATGAAGGCCATCCGGAGTGATCACCGTATCACCATTCCCGGGAAGACGCTTGTTTAACTCCTCGTAGGTTTCCTGCTCATTTTTCAGACAGCACATCAGTCTTCCGCACACACCAGAAATCTTGGTCTGGTTCAGAGAAAGGTTCTGCTCTTTTGCCATACGAATGGAAACCGGTGCAAACTCTGACAGATAAGTATGACAGCAAAGGCACCTGCCGCAGATCCCAATACCTCCCAGGATCTTTGTCTCGTCTCTTACTCCGATCTGACGAAGCTCGATCCTGGTCTTGAAAATGGCTGCCAGATCCTTTACCAGCTGCCTGAAATCAATACGTCCGTCTGCTGTAAAATAAAACAGCACCTTATTGTTATCAAAAGTATACTCTGCATCGATCAGCTTCATTTCAAGCCCATGTTCACGGATCTTCTTCTGACAAATCTTGAAAGCATCCTTTTCCTTCATGCGATTCTGGGCTTCTCTTTCGTCATCATCCTTTGTTGCCACCCTGATCACTTCTTTCAGGGGATGCACCACATCTTCTTCTTTGATATCTCTTGGTGCAAGCACAACCTTGCCATACTCCACACCTCGTGCTGTCTCAACGATCACATGATCTCCTACTTTTATTTTGTAGGTCTTAGGGTTAAAATAATATATTTTTCCTACATTTCGGAATCTTACACCAACTACCTTTGCCATTCTATTTCTCCCTGATTGTCAGAAACAGTAATTCCAGTGCCAGTTCCGTATTAACATTGGCACGCAGACGTACTTTTGTCTTATCCAATGCCTCCAGTATCTTTTCCAGATTCTCATACGAACGCTGACTGGCCTGTTCCCTGATATAATTAATTTCCTGCTTAAATACCAGATTATCGATCTCTCTGGTAGCTTTGAACATCAGAACATCCCTGAACCAGAACTGAAAAATATCCAGATAGTCATTAATATTCTGCTTCTCACTGGACAGATTTTTAATGGCTTCTGTCAGCTCATATACTTCCATGGAATCTGCATACTTCAGAATTTTAAGTGCCTTCTGAGTAATATCCGCAAACTCCTGAGAGGTGGCTGCTTCCTTTGCCTTGCCTATACTGCCATGTGCAAAAGATGCATCAATCTCTGCCTGATAATCCGGTATATGAAGATGCTCCATCAGATATTTCTTTACCAGTCCATCATCCACTACCTTCAAATCCAGACGTACACATCTGGAACGGATGGTAGGCAGAAGGCCGTCAATATTACTGGTAAGCAGCATGATCACAGCGTATTCCGGAGGCTCTTCAATGGTTTTCAGAAGAGCATTCTGCGCCTGCGGTGTCATGATCTCTGCATCCGGAATAATATAGATCTTATATGGACTGCTGTAAGGCTTAATATCCACATCATTTACTACCTGCTCACGTATTTCATCAATACTGATGGTGTTTGGTTTTTCATGCTTCACCATGATGATATCCGGGTGATTCTTACCAATAGCTCTCTTACAGGATTCGCACTTCCCACATGCATTCTCTCCACCTGCTTCGCATTGCAGTGTCATTGCATAAATGCCAGCAAGCAACCGCTTTCCGGATCCCGGTTCTCCGGCAAAAATATAGGAATGTGATATCTTTCCTGTTTTGATGGCATTTTGTAAATGCCTGATAATCTCTTCATGCCCTATCACATTATTAAACCCTACCATAGGAATCGCCCCTCTCTCATCAATCTTGTTTCAGTATATCATATTTTCGGATATAATGCTACAATTTACACAAGACGCCAGATCCGAAAACGAAGGCCTGATATATCGTTTCTGTGACATGCTCCCACCACTTAAATCTCAGATTTTGAAGTGGGGGCTTCTTGCTCAATGGCTCTACTGAGCCAAGTATCTACAAGCTATCCTCGCGTG
>NZ_JAOQJL010000064.1:0-6419 GCF_025566965.1 Blautia ammoniilytica
TTTTTTCAACTTTGATCATTGACTTTTCCTTTCTGCACCTCTACAATGAAAGTGCTAAACTGTTTATGTCCATTTGGACACTGGATCCTGTTGAGCCCTAACTCTTCAGGATCCTTTTTTATTAGGTTCTGGTTCCATCGCCACCAGGATGATCCAAGTGGCCACACTTAGTGCAATTGCGCCCATCCATCTAGTTCCTTCCCACTGCCAAATTGGCAGGTAGGTGGCCAGCGTGCCGATCACACCGGCCGTGATGGTGTCTTTAAGCATTTGGCTCATGCTACTCCACATCCTCTCCTTCTCATTGCGGAAACCTCCGCTTTCAGCTTCCGGAGGCGCCACGCATCAAACTCCTCTGTGTCGAACATGATCTTGCTGTTCGATGCCCCAGGGTTCATTTTCCAGGCAAAGTTATTGTCCTGACTTCTATACGCCTCGATAAAATATTTTTTCGGCAGGCCGGTGTATTCGGCCAATTCCTTTAATGACATGACTTTTTTCGGATATGTCATGTTGATACCTCCTTTTTGTTGACTTTATTGATCTACCGTTCATCCTGCACAGATACTGGTTCAGTTTTACACTGTGTCTGCGCAGCGTAATTAAATTCTGTCCGTATCATTTTTCTGATCTTTTCCAGGTTTTCTGCTTCCAGGATTTCTGCCGCATCTATGGTTACATCTGCAATAACCGGCATATCAATAGGGCTTCTATTTTTATAATTCATAAGCCGTGATATGTCCCATCCACCCGGTTGCTTTATTGTCAGTCTCACCAAACAGTCTGGTCCTTTCCCATTAACTAAGAAAATCCCATTTTTGTAATCAATAAAAATGTTGTCTATTCTTTCAGACACGCTCTCTCACCTCCCCGCTCAAATTGTTCTGCCAATTGTCATTGCGATCATCACCACTCTTCTCACAATATTCCTAACAGCCTGGCTATCCCCATCCCTATAAAGCTACCGATTATCCCTCCGATAATCGGTAATACAATTTCATTAATACCGTTCTTCATCTATCTCACCTCCTCCGGCTACACTTTCTGCCGTTGACTTTTCTTTCTTACTCACCTATTCTTTATGTATAGGGTGCCTGCACACCTAATACATGAGAAAGAAGGTTACATATGTTTAATGAATTTATCTCCAAATTGACACCATCAGATATTATTCAAATTTTAGGAATAATAACTTCGTCTTTAACCGCCATAGTTGCGATCATTATTTCTTTAGTCACTCTGCGGCAAAATTCGAAAATGCTCGAAGATAGTTCCAGGGCAATTATTTCTATCTATCCCCAATTTATAAATGCTGGAACCACTATGTTATTCATGGTCATAAAAAATTTTGGCAATTCTCCAGCTATTATCCAAAAATTCGATTATGATTTTGATTTTACTGATTGTTACAAATTCCGTTCAGATCGTGATTACCTAAAAGACTTTATTGGCTGCTCTTTAGCCCCTGGACAATCACGTATATGTAGTCTCGATTATGAAAAATTAACTCGACCTGTAACGTTTTCTTTAGAATATCAATCAGGTCCTAAAATATATCATGAATCCCTCACTGTTGACTTACAGGCAGGCGTGAACATTCCTGCCCCTAAAGTTGCTACACCCGGAATGGAGCTCAAATCCATTTCATATACTTTGCAAGAAATGCTTCAAAAGAACCTTTAGTCTATTTTCTGTATGCTGCTGAATTCCCCCAAGACACTTTCTGTTTTTCCTAATACAATTCTTGCTTCATCACAAGATAATCCAGCTTCGGAGAGTTTGTTTACTATATCAGTGACAAGTTCTCCGATTTTTTCTCCCTGTAAAACTTTTCCGTTATTTAATTGAACACTCTGGAACATCATTCCTCTCACCTCCCTGTTACTTCTCCAGAAGTTTCTTAATCGAAACACCTAAATAATCGGCTACCTTCTGTACCTTCCAAACACTTGGCTCAAATTCATTCCATTTGCAGATACTTGAATTTGAAAAACCAAGATCTCGTTCCACCTGTCTAATAGAAATATTTTTCTTTTCACAGATTGTTCGGATGTTGTCGTAAATCAACTTTAAGCCTCCCTTCAACTATGTTTAATTTGTGAGCCATAATAGGTATAGAGTGATAATATAGCTCTTGCTCTAAAGATGAAAATATTCAACATTGTTATTGACTTTTCGATGAAAATATTCTATTATACTTGTAACCAAACAAAGAAAAAATAGAACATATTCATCTGAACAGGCTTTTGTTGAATTTATTCATCTGCTAATTATGATTATATGAATATATTCATCATTTGTCAAGCCTTTTGTTGAATTTTTTCAGAAAGGACTAATATGAATTTATTCAACCGTATAATTTCGCTTTGTGATAAACGCGGAATTAACCAATCTGATTTAGAAAAAGAGCTTGGCTTCGGAAAGGGAACTATTTCTAAGTGGAAATCTAATCCTAACCCCAGCGCAGAAAAGCTATTATTAATCGCAAACTACTTTGATGTAACTACTGATTTTCTTCTAAAAGGAATTGATGATAATGGACTGACTGAAAAAGATAACAAAGATATCTCAAAAGACTTAGACAATATCATGGAAAAGCTAACATCTGGTGAGGATGGCCCTGCCAGCTATAATGGTGAAGAGCTTAGCCCAGAAGCTGCTGAACTTTTCCGTGATGAATTGGAAATTGCATTAAAACGACTTAAAATTATTAACAAGGAAAAATATACCCCTAAGAAATACAAAAAGTAGGTGAGATACTTGAATCGTAATATCAAGAAGATTGTTTCTTACTGCAAAAGAAAAGCAGGAACATCAGACCCTTTTGCTATTGCTGATCAGTTCGGTATTCTATACCAGATCTGTGATCTGCAGTTCGAGGGATGCTATATGTTCCTAAAGAATCACCGCTACATATTCATTAATCAGAATCTTCCAGAGCACGAACAACATCTGGTTATGGCTCATGAACTCGGACACGCCATCCTGCACCGGAAAGAAAACTGCTACTTTATTAGAAACAAAACGCTTTTGTTAAATTCCAAGAAAGAAATCGAAGCCAATCTCTTTGCAATGGAATTGCTATTATCAGATTCTTTTTTGGAAGAATACAAGGAGTTTACTGTTGAACAGATATCCAGGCTGACTGGGTATCATAAAAGATTAATTGAATTACGAATACATAATTAAGGAGAAATATTCCGTGTCTGCAAAATTCTCAAAAGAAGATGTTATACAAAATAAAAAGCAAGCTATAAAAGATCTAAATCATATGTTGGAAGGTTTTATCAATGATCCAACTGGTCAGCGTTTAAAGAAAGCTAATTTACTTTCATATTGGCTTAAAGATTATGTTCGAATGGTTGATTTTGAAGAAACCTTTGACCCCAAAAGAAATATTGCCTACAAACGTGGTGATATTGTCAAACTAAATTTTGGTTTTAATATTGGCAGTGAATATGGCGGATTGCACTATGCCATTGTAATTAACAATAAAAACCCTCACAACTCCTCCGTTGTAACGGTTATACCTTTGACATCCCAGAAAGGTGATGCTCCTGTGCATCATAACGATGTCGAATTGGGCAATGAGCTGTATCGAAGTTTAAAGTTAAAATATGACACTATCGCTCAGCAAGTTCAAGCTGAATGTGAGGAAATTGATAAAATGTTAGGATTAATCAATATCTTAACCACGGCCATCGATGCTGCACTCGCAATACCTGCTGGCTCTCCAGAAGCTTCTGAGGCTGCTTCTGCCGCTCAAAAATATATGGAAATCGCTAATGATTTAAAAGCAGACTGGCAAATAAAATCAGAACAAAATCAAAAGGAATCGAAACAGCTTGAAAAAATAAAAGCTGAAATAGATCAAATGAAAACTGGTAGCATTGCCTTAGTAGATCAGATTACAACTGTTAGTAAAATAAGGATCTATGACCCAAGAAATGCGTATGGCGTCCTATCTGGAATTCGTTTATCACCTGAGTCCCTTGATAGAATAAATAGTAAAATAAAAGAATTATTTGTTTTCTAGTATTTTTTTTCTTGACCGCGAGTATAATATAATATATAATGTATGTGCTGTCAGAGAGTAATATCTCTTGCAACAGAGCCTATAGGGCATAAAAGAAGACAGATTTACATTATGTGAAGACCTCGCAGTTAATGCGGGGTCTTTTACGTTATAAAAGAAAAACCGCCCCAGTGTTACCAGCACCAGAGCGGCCTATACATCCGAAGATGTACCCTATTTTCAGCAAAAATATTGTATCATCTTCGGGACAGTCGCACAAGACGGAACATCTGTGTGCCTGTTATTTTTGTACCCATTTTTAAGAAAAAAGAGAGGATGATAGTAAAATGGCTAATACCAAATACACACAGGACAAGTATGGCTACTTCCAGACAAAAGTCTGGGACGGTACTTACAATGAAAATGGCACAAAGCACCGGATCACCCTGCGTTCTAAGAAGTCCAGCAGGGATCTGGAACGGAAAGCAAACGCTATGGCCGAAGCAGTCAGAAACAGATCTTACATCCGGCAGTCAGATATATGTGTCCAGGAATATGCCAGACGCTGGCTGGGTGTGTACAAAACCTGCCGCGAAGGAAATACCAGGGCTATGTACCAGAACATCATAGAGCGGCACTTAATCTCCCTGGCAACGGTCAAAGTAACAGATCTAATGCGGATCCATGTCATGCTTGTCCTCAATGAAGCTCATGGCAAGAACCGGACTCAGGAGCAGATCCTGATGACCATGAAGCAGATTGTGAAGTCCGCTATATCAGACAAGCTGCTTGCTGCCGGAATCTTTGATGAAATCTTTTCCGGGGTCACAGTAAAAAAGATCCGGTCGGAAAAGCGTCCATTGACCGACTGTGAGAAGAAAGCCGTATTCCTGGCAGACCTGCAGCCGGCGCACAAGGCTTTTCTGTATCTGATCTACGGCTGTGGCCTCCGCCGTGGGGAAGCTCTTGCCCTGTCAAGATTTGACCTGAATTTCCGTACACATACAGTCACGGTCAATAAATCTCTGGCCTTTTCCGGAAACGATCCATACATCAAAGGCACCAAAAACGGAAAAGAGAGGACCGTTCCAATTCCATCCAGGATCTGCAGATATCTTGAAAACTACTGTCAGGATATAGGAAGACCCCAGTTATTTACCACCAAAGGAAAGCCTTACATAACAAAATCATCTTACAACAAGATGTGGGCTGCTATCCTGTCTGCTCTAAAAGCAGCGGGAGCTGACACAGATGGCCTGACCGCCCATGTATTCCGCCACAACTACTGTACCAACCTGTGCTACCAGATCCCGATGATCAGCATTAAGCATATTGCTGCCCTAATGGGGGACACAGAAAAAATGGTGATTGAAGTATACAACCATATTATTCTTGAAAAAGAGGATACTGTTTCAGCCATAGAAAAGGCTTTGGAAATGTGAGAAAAATTGAGACATAAATGAGACATATCAGTTTTATGAGACACTTTTGAGACATGCAAAACGCATTATTTTTATTCACCTGTAAAATAGAAAAAATCCGTAAGCCCTTGTAAATAAAGGATCCACGGACATTCTTCAAATGAGACATCGGGGATTCGAACCCCGGACAACTTGATTAAAAGTCAAGTGCTCTACCAACTGAGCTAATATCCCATATTCTTTTTATTAGCTTTTTAGTCAAAGCTAATGCCCAGAGCCGGAATCGAACCAGCGACACGAGGATTTTCAGTCCTCTGCTCTACCAACTGAGCTATCTGGGCATAAGTAGCGGGAATAGGATTTGAACCTATGACCTTCGGGTTATGAGCCCGACGAGCTTCCAGACTGCTCCACCCCGCGGCATTATTAAATTTGAAATTAAAAAGCCGATGATCGGACTCGAACCGATAACCTGCTGATTACAAATCAGCTGCTCTGCCAATTGAGCCACATCGGCACGTAACCGTCTACTGGCCACTTATGAATAATTATTTATTCAAGTGGATGGAGAAGGATTCGAACCTTCGAAGGCGTTGCCAACAGATTTACAGTCTGCCCCCTTTGGCCACTCGGGAATCCATCCATGATATCTATGGGACCTATAGGGCTCGAACCTATGACCCTCTGCTTGTAAGGCAGATGCTCTCCCAGCTGAGCTAAGATCCCATATTATTTAATTCGCTGATTACTCAGCAACGACCCGGAAGAGACTCGAACTCTCGACCTCCGCCGTGACAGGGCGGCGCTCCAACCAACTGAGCCACCGGGCCAGATTATTGTACCTTCAAAACCACATACATGCTGACATCCTTTAGAATCTTTAACCTGCTTTTTGGTCAAGCCCTCGACCGATTAGTACTGGTCAACTCCGTACATTACTGCACTTCCATCTCCAGCCTATCTACCTCGTCGTCTTCAAGGGG
>NZ_JAOQJL010000065.1:0-6324 GCF_025566965.1 Blautia ammoniilytica
CTATGGCTCTTTCTTCTGAGATATTTATTGATGAAACATTAGAAATTCCTTGATTTTCAAGGAAAAAAGACTTGACTATATAGGGAGGTAAAACAGATGAAACTCTATTTGGGAAATATGGTAACAACAGTTACTACACTTATGATTGTATCGCTGGTTGGGTTTGTTGGATATTCAATCGGTAACAGAAGCAGCATTAATTTCTGGGGCAGAAGGAGCCTGTTTGTTTTGGCATATGGTCTTGTTATATGCTGTTTTGCAGCGGCAAGGGACGGATTGGATAAAACAATTCAGTATACGATAGATGGAAGCTGTAATCCTGGAATATTTTCACTTGTGAGTGTTCCAAACATCGTCGGATGTGTCGGAGCTGCAATTATAATGATTGCAGCAATAGCAACACCAATTGCAAAGTCACAGCATATGCGTGAGATATGGTTTTATGTAATGTCCGGCGGAGTGATGCTAAAGATTGTAGTTATGGAGATCGCAAGAATTATACAGATGTTTTAGGAGTGTTTTCATGAGAGTAGAGACTGAAAGAATGTATCTTTATCCTTTAAGTGATGAAGAAATGCGGTTAGTTATTGAAAATGAATCTGATTCTGAGATGAAACAGGCTTACACGGAGATGCTTGAAGGGAGTCTTTCAAATTCTGATAAGAGAATATGGTATGCAATCTGGAATATGGAATTGAAAGATGATCCGGAAACTATAGTGGGTGATTTTTGTTTTAAGGGATTTGGAGATGATGGAGTGATTGAAATTGGATATGGTCTGAAAGAAGAATACAGGCATCACGGATATATGACAGAAGCAGTAAAAGCAATCACAGAATGGGCATTGTCACAGGACGGTGTAAAGCAGGTGGAGGCAGAAACCGATGCGAAAAATATAGCCTCACAGAAAGTCCTTTTTCGGTCAGGATTTGTCAATAATGGAAAGATGGGAGAAGAGGAACCAAGATTTGTATACGGAGGTAAAAAAGGAATGAAAAAATATACCAAAGGACATTAGATAAACAGACAGTTGTGGGAGCTGCGGAGAGAACAATTAAATCTAAATCATGGTAATCAGGAATTAAAAGTAGCAGTTACTAATATCTTTCACGATCTGCGGACACCGCTTACTGCAATCTGTGGATATCTTGACTTGTTGGAACAAGAAGAATCAGGTGATAATGTGAAGAAATATCTTGATGTGATAAGGGAGCGTACTGATACAATGCGTTCCCTTACGGAAGAACTATTCAGTTGTTCGTTACTTGCAATACAAGATGAAAAACTCCATATAGAGCAGATTTGTATAAATGATACTTTGGAACAGAGTATTGCTGGTTTTTATGGGGTGCTTATTAATAAAAGAATACTTCCGGATATTCAGATGTCTGAAATTCGTGTAATGAGACAACTGGATAAAGAGGCTGTCAGACGCTCATTGCAAAATATACTTATGCAATTTGCTACTAAACTAAATATATCATCATGGAACGAATAATAATGTAGAATGACAGGAGAAAAAAGATATGGAGAATAAGTTATTTTTGATAATTTCTGTAATTATGGTATGTTCATTGACTGCATGTGGGCAGCAGGAAACCGGAACTATGAAAAATACCGGAAACAGTACAGAGCAGGTCGTTGCGAGCGAAGATAATAGTGAGCTGGCAACAGCAGAAGATAATAATATGGAGCAAACAGAGGCGAAGGAACAAAATCAATTACAGGATGTGAAGCCGTCATATAAAGAATTCAGAGATGTATTAGATGAAATCAATACGGATATTCAGCCAGGAACCACAGGAAATGGATTGATTTCTGTTAAGGTTGCTGCACATTTGCTCGACTGGGGAGTTGGAACCAGCATGACGACAGATGAGATTAAAAAAGAAACAGTATCATGGCATTCTGATAAAGGAAACTCTAATCAGGTGGAATTTTCGAATAAGCTTGCGTCTGTGTATGATGCATATCAGAAGTTATTAGGTTCTGATGCAAAAAATTTACTTGAGCAGGCAGGCTGTGATGATGCGGCATATCCATGGAGTGATGCTCCGGTTGAAACAATTGAAGCAATTATGGAGATAGTACAACTTCCGGAAGAACAGACAATAGATGATTCAAATTCATCGACTGAAAAATTCGAGAATAAGGATAATTGGCCGGATGTCGAAGAACTGGTTAATCAAAGAGGCGATGAGACAACAGCCTATTTACTGGCAGATGGTCGCTATATGGATCGTATAAATGCTGTTTATATTTATGATGGAAAAGATACATGGACAGATGAATCGGGAGTGGAATGGAACAAAGTTGTAAAGTAGTAGAAGAGAAATGGCAGATTATGAAACAGCTTATCAATACAGAAGTGGAGGAATAATCATGAGAATTGAACATGTTGCACTTTATGTAAATGATTTGGAAAATACAAAAAAATTCTTTATGAAATATTTCAGAGCAAAATCAAATGATGGATACCACAATCAGATAACAGGCTTTTGTTCTTATTTTCTCACATTTGAGGATGGTGCACGTATTGAAATCATGAATATACCGGAAATGGCTGATTTACCGAAGGAAATAGTTCGTACTGGATATTCACATATAGCTTTTAGCGTAGGAAGTATAGAAAAAGTGGATGCATTGACAGCAGAATTAAAAGCGGATGGTTATGAGATTATTAGCGGACCAAGGACTACGGGTGATGGATATTACGAAAGCTGCATTGTTGCGGTTGAGGATAATCAAATTGAGATTACAGTATAATGGGAAAATGCTGGTATTTGAAAGGACAAAAACATGGCTTCTAGCAAAGAATATTTACAATTTATATTAGAGCAGTTATCTGATTTAGAAGAAATTAATTATCGTGCAATGATGGGAGAATATATCATATATTATCGTGACAGGATTGCCGGAGGCATATATGATAACAGGTTACTTGTGAAACCCACAAAATCTGCAATTTCTTATATGGCAACTAAAAGAAAAGCTATAGTTCCATCCATTCGATTCGAGGAGTTCTTCGACCGGCATTTCAGTTGGCGGTGGATGATGACCTGATCAGGAAAAATCCATTTCAGTTTCAGCTAATGGAAGTGGTTGTGAATGACAGTGTGACAAGAGAGGCAATCAGTAGAGCAGAGGAACGTAAGTTTCTACGATTTGTGAAGGAAGATCCTCATTTTTGCAGATATTATGAGGGAATATACATATTATTTAAAACCGGCTTTCGCATCTCGGAATTTTGTGGTTTGACGATTTCTGATATTGATTTCAAGGAGCATACGATCAACATCGATCATCAATTGCAGAAGAAATCAAAAATCGGATATTATATACAAGAGACTAAAACAACCAGAGGAACGAGAAAGATACCTATGACTGTGGATGTAGAAGAATGCTTTCGGAAAATAATAGAAAAACGAAAATCGCCCAAAGCAGAGCCTATGGTAGACGGAAAAAGTGGATTCTTATACTTTGATAAAAACGGAAGTATTTGTTATTCTCTGCACTGGGAGCATTACTTTCAACATATTATTCAGAAGTATAATGACACATACAAAGTGCAGATGCCTGTTATCACACCGCATGGTCGAGTTATAATAAGGACAAGTTAGAAAACTCCAGTAAATACAAGGGGTTGCACTAATTTAGTCCTTATTTTTAACTCCCTGAAAAAGGGAAAAATAAGGCAGCGCTGTCATTCCAGAATATGAATTATTACAGATCCAGACTGGAAATGGATTTGTGTAAGACAAGAGTAAAAACAACAGAATTATTGTAATTATAGGACTGAATTAGCTCGTACGGAATATAGATTCCGGTTGTCTAATTCAGTCCTCTTTTTGATTGACGACGATGAAAGGTGATGAAAAATGGCTAGAATTATTTCTATTGTAAACCAAAAAGGGGGAACGGGAAAATCCGCATGTACAGCTAATTTAGCAGTAGGATTAGCACAAAAGAATATGAAAGTGTTGATTGTAGATGCCGATCCCCAGTCTGATGTATCCGCAGGATTTGGATATCGTGATTGTGATGACAGTAATGAAACACTTACAGCTCTTATGGATGCAGTAATGAAAGATGAAGATATTCCTTCAGACTGTTATATCAGACATCAGGCAGAGGGAATAGACATTATCTGTTCTAACATTGGACTGGCAGGTACGGAAGTACAGTTGGTAAATGCAATGAGCAGGGAATATGTATTGAAACAGATTTTATATGGTATCAAGGATCAATATGATGCAGTCATTATTGACTGTATGCCATCATTGGGAATGATTACGATCAATGCGCTGGCTGCATCAGATGAAGTCCTCATTCCAGTTGAAGCGTCCTACCTGCCAATCAAAGGCTTGCAGCAGTTGTTAAAAACGATCGGTAAGGTTCGTAAGCAGATTAATCCGAAGTTGCAAGTCGGTGGGATTCTGTTCACGATGGTCGATGCGCATACAAATGATGCCAGAAATAATATGGAACTTCTCAGAAATGTATATGGAAGTCAAATTCATATCTTTGATAATTATATTCCATTTTCTGTAAGAATGAAGGAAGCAGTCAGAGAAGGACAGAGTATTTTCTCTTATGATCCGAAAGGCAAAGCTACAGAAGCTTATCGGAGAGTGACGGAGGAGGTGCTAAAAGATGCCATCTAAAAAAAGAGCAACTCCCATTTCCTTACAGCCACTTGATGCGTTGTTTGGAACAAACGAAGAAACAAACAATGGAATTTGCGAGATAGAAATAGGAAGCCTTTATCCATTTCCAAATCACCCGTTTCAAGTAAAAGATGATAAGAAAATGGAAGAATTATCAGAAAGCATTACACAATATGGCGTGTTGGTTCCTGGTATTGTGCGATTGAGAGAGTCCGGTGGTTATGAGCTGGTAGCTGGTCATAGGCGAAAACGAGCATGTGAACTTGCGGGATTAGAGAAAATGCCTGTTATCATCAAAGATCTTACAGATGATGAAGCGACGGTGATCATGGTAGATTCCAACATTCAACGAGAAGAGCTGCTGATCAGCGAAAAGGCATTTGCTTATAAAATGAAATATGAGGCGTTAAAGCGTCAGGGAAAACGATCTGATTTAACTTCTTGCCAAGTTGGCAAGAAGTTGGCGGCAGAAGAAGTCAGTCAGAATACAGGAGATAGTTCCAGACAGATTCTTCGATATATTCATCTGACAGAGTTAGTAGCAGAGCTATTAGAATTGGCAGACGAGAAGAAGCTTCCCTTTAACACAGCTGTTGAACTTTCTTATTTGAGAACTGAAGAGCAGCAGATATTATTTCAGTATATGAGTAATCACAATATGGTACCGTCCATGAAGCAGGCAAAGGAATTGAAACAGATTTCAAAAGAGCGGATGTTGACGTATTCAGAGATTGATCAGATTTGCATGAATGAAAGTAATGAAAAAGTTCAGGTGCAGATTCCGGCGAAGAAATTGAAACAATATTTTCCAGAGACATATACAAAGACTCAGATGGAAGAAATTATATTTAAGCTTCTGGCATCGTGGGCAGAAAGAGAGGGTAAAGAATGAGCAATGAAGATACGGTAAGTAGAATACAAGCCTATCTGAAAAAGATAGAAAAGATACGTGTTAAACGGATGAAAAGAGAGAAGTTTGAACATTTGTTGAAAACATTAGGATTATCAGCAGGAAGGAAGTGAAAGTATGGCTTTAAAAATTGTACGAAGATATGATGCGAACGGAAGGGAGCTTACGGAGAAAGATTTGGAAACCTTTCGATTGGATTCTCCTGTGGTTAGAGAAATATTAGCTAACCTTAATCGGGAGGTGGCGGAAGGAATCAGACAGAAGGAGAAAAAAGGTGACGATTGAAGACGTAATTAAAAAATCAATTCTGCCGCTGGCATTTATGGTATTCTGGTTTTGGATGACAAAAACAATTATGAAAGTCAGTGGTCAGACAGATTGGTTCTGGTGGATATTTATTGCCGGATTGCCATTTGGAATACATAAAATGCGGCTGATTCTAATCCCTAGAGGAATGGATACCACAGCAACACTTGGTATGGCTGCATTAAGTGTCATCATTGGAGCTTTGATTGGCTGTATCATGATTCCAGTGTATGTAATCCGTGCGGTATACGTTTTCTTACGATATATCATCGGAAAATAATTGAATATTTGATAAGAGGCAGGCTTGCGAAAATAAAATCGTAAGCTTGCCTCTTTTTTTGTACGGCTTTAGCCTGTTCAAAATGTCTACGCAGCGTGTAGGCATTTTGAACTATAACCCACCTGCTTCGCGGGTGGTGACCCATTGTTATACGCAAAAAT
>NZ_JAOQJL010000066.1:0-5589 GCF_025566965.1 Blautia ammoniilytica
GCTTTTTTGTGCTTTTTCTAAAAAAAAATTGAAAAAATATAAAAGAAAAACTTCCACTTAAGAAAAAATGGAAGTTTTTCAGTGCCCTTTAAGTAAAGGGCTGCCAGGTATCCTGATAGAATTAAAGGCAGGAAAAGACTGTACGGAAAAACAGTTAAAACAGCTTTCTGAGACAGCTTTACGGCAGATAAATGAGAATAAATATGATATAGATTTAAAAGCTGCTGGTATAGATCATATTTATAAATATGGAGTTGCATTTTGTGGCAAGAACGTGGAAATAGCTGTAGAGCTGTGAAAAAATATAGCTAAAATGATGTGGAGCAATGGCTTCAAGTATAATAAGCAAAGAGTATATATGCAAAAGTGCACATATGCTCTTTTTTTATGTCTTTTTTGTGCATTTGAGGAAATCTGTTTATTGAAAACCGGTAGTCTGTGCGATAGAATATAGAACAACCGGAGCAGGAGTTGAAAAATTACAGGAATTTCTGGCTCAGAAAGGAATAAAAAAGGAGGATACACAGATCATGAAAGAAGTGAAATCACCGAAAAAGCCGTTGATGTATTATTATGGGATCGTCATACTTGTACTGTTTCTCTTTAATCTGTTTGTTTCACCTGTTCTTATGGAACGCCAAGTGAAAGAAGTGGATTATGGAACATTCATGGACATGATCGATGATGGCAAGATCGGTAAAGTGGAAATTGAAGATAACCAGATCGTATTTACGAATAAGGATGAAGATAAGATTTATAAAACAGGCGTTATGGAGGATCCTACCCTGACAGAGCGTCTTCATAAAAGCGGGGCAGAATTTACAAAAGAGATTGACACAACCATGTCTCCGCTGATGAGTACTCTGCTGACTGTGTTTCTTCCGCTTTTGATCTTTGTACTGCTTGGACAGTACATGAGCAAGAAGCTGATCGAGCAGGCAGGTGGTAAGAATGCCTTAAGCTTTGGAATGGGCAAAAGCAATGCAAAAGTATATGTGCAGTCAACAGAAGGAATCCATTTCAGCGATGTAGCAGGTGAGGATGAGGCAAAAGAAAACCTGGCTGAGATCGTAGATTACCTTCACAATCCTGAGAAATATACCCAGGTAGGCGCTGCAATGCCAAAAGGAGTTTTGCTTGTAGGCCCTCCGGGTACAGGTAAGACTATGTTGGCAAAGGCTGTGGCCGGAGAAGCGAATGTGCCGTTTTTCTCCATGTCCGGCTCTGAATTTGTGGAAATGTTTGTAGGCATGGGAGCTTCCAAGGTACGTGACCTTTTTAAGCAGGCAAAGGAAAAGGCTCCGTGTATTGTATTTATTGATGAGATCGATGCTATCGGTAAAAAACGTGATGGTCAGGTGGGCGGAAATGATGAACGGGAGCAGACTCTGAACCAGCTGCTTACTGAGATGGATGGATTTGAGGGAAATAATGGTGTGATCATCCTGGCAGCAACCAACCGTCCGGAATCCCTGGACCCTGCACTGACCCGACCAGGACGTTTTGACAGGAGAGTGCCGGTAGAATTGCCGGATCTCCAGGGCAGGGAAGCGATCCTGAAGGTTCATGCAAGAAAGATCCATGCATCTGATAATGTAGATTTCCATACTATTGCAAGAATGGCATCCGGTGCATCCGGTGCTGAACTGGCCAATATTATCAATGAGGCTGCCCTTCGTGCAGTACGAAGTGGCAGAACTGTAGTAGAGGAAGCGGATCTGGAGGAAAGCGTAGAGGTAGTGATCGCCGGATACCAGAAGAAGAATGCCGTGCTCTCAGACCATGAAAAGAAAGTGGTTTCCTATCACGAGATCGGTCATGCCCTTGTTGCTGCCCTTCAGACAAACTCTGCACCTGTACAGAAGATCACCATTATTCCAAGGACTTCCGGTGCGCTTGGTTATACCATGCAGGTAGAACAGGGGGATAAATATCTTCTGACAAAGCAGGAGATTCTGAACAAAATTGCCACCTTTACCGGCGGCCGTGCAGCAGAAGAAGTGGTATTTGGAGAGATCACCACAGGTGCATCCAATGATATAGAGCAGGCAACCAAACTGGCAAGAGCCATGATCACCCGTTACGGAATGAGTGAGGAATTTGACATGGTTGCCATGGAAACTGTAAATAACCAGTATCTGGGCGGCGATGCATCCCTTGCATGTTCTTCGGATACCCAGAAAGAGATCGACCGCAAGGTAGTAGAGCTTGTAAGAAAAGAGCATGAAAAAGCGAAAAAGCTTCTGGAGGATAACCGGGAGAAGCTGGATCGGCTTGCAAATGTTCTCTATGAAAAAGAAACTATTACAGGTGATGAGTTTATGCAGATTCTGAATGAAGAAGGAGGCGGACAGAAATGAGAAGACGTTCTGGTTTTGGATGGCTGGAATTTATTGAAGGACTTCTTTTGATCCTTCTGGGAATTTTTACCTGTGTACATCCTGGCAGTATTCTGGAAGGTTTTGTGATCCTGTACGGACTTCTGGCTGTGGTAACTGGTATCGGAGATCTTGTTTTTTATGTAAAGATGGAACAGCATATGGGATTTGGACCTTCTGTATCCCTGATTGCCGGACTTTTAAGCGTTATGGCAGGGTTTATGCTATTGGTACATCCGGATGCAGGAAAATGGATCATTGCGCTTTTAGTGCCGATCTGGTTTATCGCACATTGTATTTCCAGACTGTCCCATCTGAATATTGTACGCTTTGTGGCTGGTAATGCTTATTATTATTTCAGCCTGGTTATCAATACAGCAGGGCTGGTGCTGGCAGTGCTGATGATCGTAAACCCTGGATTTTCTGTTTTTTCCATTGGAGTGCTTATGGGAGTGTATTTACTGCTCTTGGGCATTGACTGCTTGATCACTGCGTTTTCAGATATTGGAGGCGGCTGGTGATTGTGTTATAATAAGGCCAGAGAAGGAGCCTTCAGGGCAAAGGGGAAGCCCTGATTTACCTAAGGGGATGGCCAATGTAACAGGGAGGGAAATACAGTGGATGCAGTACAGTATGCAAATTATCTGGATATTCTGAAAAAGGAGCTGATACCGGCTATGGGCTGTACGGAGCCGATCGCAGTAGCTTATGCGACAGCAAAGGCAGCACAGGTGCTGGGAGAGTGCCCGGAATCTATTCATATCCGGTGCAGCGGAAATATTATCAAAAATGCAAAGGGTGCAGCAGTTCCTAATTCCGGCGGAATGAAAGGAATCAATGCAGCAGCAGTTCTTGGAGCTGTAGGTGGAGATGTCTCGAAAGAATTGGAAGTTCTGGAAAGTGTGACAGCCAATGACAGAGAAAAGGCAGCAGCACTCCTGGCAGATGGGATCTGTACATTTGCCCTGGCAGATACCACAGAAAAGATCTATATAGAAGCCCATGTGGAAAAAGGAATACATAGTGCAGTGGTAGTGATTTCCGAAACACATACTAATATTGTGCGAGTCCTAAAAGATGGGCAGGTTCTCTATGACCAGCTGAAAAATGATGGAAAGAGTACGGAAGAAGAAAGAAGAGAGCTTTCTGTACGTGGGATCCTGGAATTTGCAGACTGTGTACGTATGGAAGATATCCGTGATGTTATTGGACGGCAGATCCGGTTAAATACAGCGATCTCTCAGGAAGGCTTGGAGCATCCCTATGGGGCACAGATCGGGAAAACCCTGGAGAATGCCTGGGGAGGTACAGTAGCTGCCCGTGCATGTGCCAGGGCGGCAGCAGGAAGTGATGCCAGGATGGGCGGCTGTTCCTTGCCGGTTGTGATTAATTCCGGAAGTGGCAATCAGGGGATCACGGTTTCTATGCCAGTGCTTGTCTATGCTCAGGAATGGGATGTGCCGGAAGAGAAGCTGTATCGTGCACTGGTGGTGAGTAATCTTACTGCTGTGCACCAGAAATATTACATAGGGGGTCTGTCGGCTTACTGTGGTGCTGTATGTTCTGCCTGCGGTGTGGGAGCAGGGATCACTTATATGTATGGCGGTGATTATAGTCAGGTTTCGGCTGCGATCATCAATACACTGGGAAATGTTGGAGGCATCATCTGTGATGGCGCAAAGCCTTCTTGTGCAGCCAAGATTGCATCCTCGGTAAATGCGGCGATCATGGCCTTTCATCTGAGTATGGAAAACAAAAGTTTTCTTCCAGGAGACGGGATCGTGGAAGAGGATGTGGAACAAACCATTAAGGCTATGGGGTACATCGGACGGGTTGGAATGCGCCAGACGGATCAGGAAATCCTAAATGTGATGACCGGATGGTGGGATGCCGGATGCTCATGAAAAAGAAGATTTTAATATTGGTGTGTCTTTTAGCAGTATTGCTGGCAGGGGCAGATGTGGGAACAGCGCAGGTAAATGCTGCTGTCAGGAACAGGATCACAGGTACAAAGAGAAAAGGCTATGTGTATGTGGACAGAACCGGTACTGTGGTAAAGGCAGGAGAGATCCGCCAGGCCGTGGATTTTGTGTTGAAGAATTCATCAAGAAAGAATAAGACAAGGCAGCGACTGCGTCAGTGCTATGATGCACTGGTGAAATTTTCATATTTCCATATGGGTACGGAAGTGCCTACTGCCAGGAATATAAAATCTTGTGCCAGGTACATGTTTACCAGAAAAAGAGGCAGCTGCTACTATTATGCAGCGGCTATGGCATATATTGCCAGAGTATTGGGATATGACAGCCGGGTGGCAGTAGGCGGTGTTACGGCACGAGGTCCCTATGTGCAACTGTCACCACATGGATGGTGTGAGGTCAGGATCGGGTCCAGATGGCTGATCTGTGATTGCAGTATGCAAAGAGCGCATTCAGATCAGAATCTGTTCCTGGTGTCAGAGATCAGATATCCGTTCCGGATGCGCAGGGATAAAACTTATGCAATGACTGTGAAAAAGGGGAGGGTTATTTGGAAGCAGCTTCTGCAGGCTTCTCGGTAGCAAAAAGCATAAGCACTGCGCCGATGGAAGCGGCAGCTGTACCAAAGATCAGCATGGCAGAAACACCTGCCAGATCGATAAGCCAGCCACCCAAAAGTGCCCCAAGAACTGTTCCGATGGTGTAGGTCATGGTGAAATAAGCCTGGCCCTTGATCACATCCTGTGGCTCCATAATGGAGTTTACGTAATATACAGAGGAAACAGAAATCAAAGCCCAGCCAAAGGCCTGAAAGATCTGAATGATATAATATACAGTCATATTAGGGGCGAGCAGAGAAAACAGGGTTTTCAACGCAAAGAAAATACCGCAGCTACGGAACCATATATCACAGCGGATCTTTTTCTGCATATAGCCGAAAAGGAACATGGTAGGAAGCTCGATTATGGCAGCAAGAGCCATAGCGATCCCCATATCAGTGCTGGATCCTCCTTTTTCTACAATGACCTGATATGCAAAGCTGTTGATCAGCACATGGCTTACATACACCATGATAGAACCAAGCAGTACGATGGTAAATTTTTTATATTTGCGAAAGAAATACAAAGCACCGGATCCAGGTGCTTTCAGACTGTAGACAAAGCCCTGCTTTTGCAGGGTTTTGCTATTATTGGAACCGCTTTTCTGATATAATAAATATCAGAAGGGCGGTG
>NZ_JAOQJL010000067.1:0-2006 GCF_025566965.1 Blautia ammoniilytica
CTATGGCTCTTTCTTCTGAGATATTTATTGATGAAACATTAGAAATTCCTTGATTTTCAAGGAAAAAAGACTTGACTATATAGGGAGGACTGCTGTATGAATGAAAATCATGTTTACGATATGATTATCGTGGGGGGAGGACCTGGAGGGTATACTTCAGCATTATACGCAGCCAGAGCAGGATTTGATACAATTGTTTTAGAAAAATTATCTGCAGGTGGTCAGATGTCATTGACCTGGCAGATTGATAACTATCCTGGTTTTGAAAATGGAATTGACGGATTTTCATTGGCAGAGAAAATGCAAAAACAGGCGGAAAAATTTGGCGCTAAAAGTGAATATGCTGAAGTTTTTAATATGGATTTAACAGGAAAGCTTAAGAGAGTAGAAACTAGTTCGGGAATTTATATTGGGAAAACAGTAGTGATTGCTACTGGAGCAAATCCAAGAGAACTTGGTCTCGCTAAAGAAAAAGAATTGATAGGTCATGGGGTTGCTTATTGTGCCTCCTGTGATGGTATGTTTTATAAAGATAAGATCGTGGTGGTTGTTGGTGGTGGAAATTCTGCTGTATCAGATGCTGCTCTTTTAAGTCGAATTGCTAAGAAAGTCATCATTGTTCATCGTAGAGATACATTACGTGCAACGAAAATCTACCATGACCAGCTGATGAAAACTGAAAATATAGAGTTTCGATGGAATAATACAGTAAATGAACTGATTTATGGAGAACGATTGACTGGTGTGCGGTTGAAAGATACAGTTACAGGAGAAGAAAACATTATAGAATGTGACGGCCTGTTTGTGAGTATAGGAAGAAAACCGACAACAGATTTTTTAGATAATCAGATAGAACTGGATAATAAAGGATATATTGTGGCAGGTGAAAACACTGAAACGAGTATTCCGGGTGTTTATGCTGTAGGAGATGTCAGAACAAAGTTACTTCGTCAGATAGTAACAGCAGTGGCAGATGGTGCTATGGCAGTACATATGGCAGAAGAGTATATGGAGAAATAATAATCAGAATTTGAATAGTGAACTTTTTATACTGAAATATGTACGATTTCAATAATGACATGAACTTATGGGAACGTATTGCGGATACTTTGTGAACTTTATCCTGATACAATGATTATGCTGATGAAAGAAGGCATAGATAACTGAATACAAGAAAGAGACGAAAGCCTCAGTAGTTAAGAAAAAAACTACTGGGGCTTTTTTTCGTGTCTGAATTTCTCGGCCAATAACTGCGGGGATGTCCCGGCAGGATAAAGGTGGAGCAGGCATGATCCTAAACAGAGATCCGCCTTCTGAATTTGAAACGAGCAACAAGATTTCAAATTCAGGAGGAACGGATATGTATATTGAACACCCATATTTTTATGAAGGAAAGTACTACGCAAATATTGATGGAGAAATGATCGAGATTACAAAAGAAGTTGCGTATGCGATGAATAATTTTTACAGAAGCAGCAAGGCAAAAAAAGTTGAGATTAAGAATGAACTGGGTGAGGTTGTGGATAAGATGCTGAGAGAAGTACCTTACAGCGGTCAGTCCATTGATGGAGAAGGATTCATGATTGAGGATTTTCCAGATCTGAACTGTGATGTGGAGCACTGTGTACTGACAAAAATGGAACAGCAGAATATTCACAAAGTGATCAATCAGCTGAACTCAGAGGAACGCATGATTATTTATGGCATTTTCTTTGAAAATAAGACACAGACACAGATGGCGGAGATTATGGGGATTTCCAGACAGATGCTGTCATACAAGCTGAAATCCACTCTTAATAAGATGCGTGAAATGTATATGAATAAATTTTTTTAAAAAATTTTTCAAAATCTTTTGCATCTGCCAAAGTCATTTGACTTTAGTAATTAGAGGAAGTTAAAGGACTTCCTAAAATGAACCATGATAACTGAATATCCAATAATAACTGACGTGACATTTCATGCAGAGAGCACGAGGAAGATGCCGCTATAGGATTATAAGACAAAAC
>NZ_JAOQJL010000067.1:2242-3110 GCF_025566965.1 Blautia ammoniilytica
CAGGTTATTATTCCCTTCCTGCATATGCAGGAGTAACGATTCGGGGTATCGAGGATAAATAGAATCGAGCGAGCACTGTTTAATAATCAAATTGGCTATAGAGGTTATGCGGCAGAGTTTTCCGTCTTGGAAGGGAACTCTGCCGTATTCCTGTGGAGCCAATATAGCGCTATGAATGCTTTACAAATTAAAAAGATTGGAGAGAGATGACAAGTGACGATTCGAAGAGGAGATATCTTATGGGCGGATCTCGGTATGTTCCCGACAACTTCGGTTCAGGGTGGAGTAAGACCGGTGATCGTAGTAAGTAACAACAAAGCTAATACATACAGTTCAGTCATTACAGTAGTTCCGCTGACGTCAAGAATATATAAGAAGCGGTATTTACCAACACATGTATTTATCAGTAAATACGATATGACAGGGATCCGAAAAGGAAGCCTTGCATTGGCTGAACAGGTTATGAGCATTTCTACAAAATGTATTATTGAGAAATGCGGAAGAGTAAATAAGTGGAGCCTAGATCGGGTACTGAAAGCAGTACGGATCCAGATGGGAATGGAAGGAGAAGGGCATGACAGCAGAGGAATATAGAAATTATCTGGATCAGGATTTCAGTGATGTAGATATCAATGAAATGACGGATCTACGGATGATAAAAGCAGATGGAAATAAGCCGCTTCAGGAACGGAGAGATATTTTTCTGAATAAAGTAGGAAATCCTTATCTGGTCCGGATCGGTAATATGAAAGTAAAAGTCAGATTTGCCAATAACGGTATATCTATGGAGCAGGCATTCGAGAATATGCTTCTGAGTGTCTGAAAAAGTACTGGCAAGATGGAGGGGACTGTGTTAGAATGTCGGTAA
>NZ_JAOQJL010000067.1:3366-5267 GCF_025566965.1 Blautia ammoniilytica
TGGGATTGTAGACTGCGTAGTGGTAAAAGATTTATCACGATTTGGAAGGGAATATATTGATTCCGGGAAGTATATCGAGAGATTATTCCCGGCTCTTGGCGTGCGCTTCATTGCCATAAATGACAATTATGACAGTCTCAAGGGAAAGAATCAGGCAGACGAAATCATTATCCCATTTAAGAATTTAATCAATGATGCTTATTGTCGTGACATTTCTATTAAGATCAGGAGTAATCTTGAGATTAAGAGGAAAAAAGGCGAGTGCGTGACTCCGTTTGTAGCATTTGGATACAGGAAGACAAAGACAGATAAGCATAAATTAGAGATTGACCCATCTGCAGGCAGCGTAGTACAGGATATTTTTAAGATGAAGCTGCGGGGAATGAGTCAGGATGCGATCGCTAATCGTTTAAATGAACTGGGTATTCTTTCTCCATTTGAATATAAGATCAGCAGCGGCAGTCATTATGAAACTGGCTTCCGGCAGAAAGAACAGGCGCTTTGGAGTTCCGTTACAGTTCGTAGGATACTGGAAAACGAGGTTTATATCGGAAATCTTGTGCAGGGAAAAAGGACAACACCGAACCATAAAGTGAAGCAGACTTATGTGAAACCGGAAGATGACTGGATCCGGATTGAGAAAAATCATGAGCCACTGGTGAGTGACCGTGATTTTGAAATTGTTCAGAGACTTCTGGGCATGGATACACGTACTTCACCTGACCAAAAGCAGGTATATCTGTTATCCGGCATTGCTGCTATGTGCCAACTGTGGGCATTCTTTACTAAAAGAAACGGAGCATCTGCTAAAATGCTCAGATGCTCGAACCAATGGAGATCCTGTGTGTCGAAGTCTGGTGATCCGACGGGAACCGCTGGAGGAGAATATCCTTGGGCTTGTTCATCAGTATGCAGCGTCAATGTTGGAAAAAGAAAAGAAAGTATCTTCCAACAGGCAATGCGACTACAAAGAGATCAATACCGCAGAATTGCAAAAACAGAGCCGACAGTTGACCTCGGAAAATATGAAACTCTATGATGATTACAAAGATGGTCGTATAGATCGTGATTCGTATAAGCAGAGAGCTGGAAAGATAAGTGTACAGCTAGAGGAAATAAAACGAAAGATAGAAGATGCGGAGAATAGTAAAAAGTTTCTTGAACAAAATGAACTTTCTGATAAAATAAAGCTAAAAGATTTCTTGGGAATTCAGAAGTTCGATACAGAGAAGCTGCGTGAGATTATCAAGGTGATCCATGTTCATAGTCAGGATGAAATTGAAATCGAATGGAATTTTGACGATATTTTTTCGGAACAGAGGTAACTTGAGCAGGACAAGAATGACTTATCAGAAGATAATAAAGGTGCTGGGACTACCTGATGGGAGCGTCGGATAGTTTTCGGCAGAAAAAAATAAAATTTTTTTTGTCCTATACTTGACACATCCACATGTATGCAGGCATACATATTGTTCCAATATGGCGAAAGCTGGAATGAATCCGAAAGCACTCCAATATTTAATGGGACATTCTGATATAGGGGTTACGTTAAATGTATATACGCATCTGGGATTAATTGATGCAAAAGAAGAGATGAATAGGATTGCAAAACTGGCATAGTATGATAAAATAATAGAAAAAAGAATTAAAAATAATCTGATTATAAGGTTCTTAAAAAGCCTGTTTTCCAGGCTGATTATTACTAAGAAGTTACTAAATTTGGATAAGAAAATATACGAATTTATGCTGGGATATACAGGAAAATGACAGGATTGAAGATTATCGGAAAATGCTTGCGAACAGCGTAAATAAAGGGCACTGAAAAAGTCTGATTCTAAAAAAGAATTGGGCTTTTTTTCGTATTTCCATTATAATAGAAATATAAGGAGGGAGCGGCTACC
>NZ_JAOQJL010000068.1:0-4657 GCF_025566965.1 Blautia ammoniilytica
CTTTCAGAGACAAAACCATCTGTAAGTAGCTGTCACATATTACTGGATTCTTTACAGAAAATATGTTTAATGCATGGAATGGAAGTAGCTTATTACAAAAAGCTATTTCAAACAATCGGAAATATCATAGAATTGATTGAAAAGGATGATATACCAAAGTATCTGCTTTTTCTGGAAAATGCATTTCCATACATGGATAACTATAACTACCACAAAGGTATGAATGGAATCATTCAGGAACTGACGGGGCTGTTAAAGACAAAAAACATTGGAACCGACTCTGACCGGGCATTATTACTAGATTTTCAGGCAACTCTTGAAACCAAACCTGAAAAAGCAATAAAACTGGAAAAGGATGCACTTGCCCAGATAGAAACTATCACTGCTGACAATGCTCGCCTTGTTTCCAACCTTCATGCCAATCTCGGTGGACTTTACCGCATGAACGCTCATCCCGATCTTGCAAGAGAACACATGGAAAAAAGTATCTCACTGCTTGACCAATTTAACCTGCTTCATATAAATGACAGCATACCTCAGATTGCCAATTATGCAATGTTCCTGACAAAACAGCAGGAACCCGAAAGAGGAATCTCCGAATTACAAAAATTATCCGGCATCATCAAGGAATACCATTCCGATGACTGTCTGGATTATGCCAAAGTACAGGAAACCCTTGGAACCATTTATCTGATGACTGCCAATCTTCCGCAAGCCAAAACACATTTTAAAAGAGCTTTCAAAATATATGAAAAGATCTGGGCTGATGAACCAGAAATGATTGAAGCAAAATATCAGGAAATTCAGGAGTTATATCCACAGATTGGATTTTGCATTGGAAAAAATCTATCCGGTCTTTTAACAAAATAAGCATAATTTACGGCGGGCAACTTGCCCGCCGTAAATCTTTAAATTATGCTTTGATTTTTCCAGAAAATATTTTACTTACTTTGTTTTTCATGAGTATGAATACAATTTTTACTTATTTCCGTATCTGCGAAAACTCTTATAAATAAAAGGCAGTAAGGCTATTGCCATCACTGTATACATTACCATTACAAGCGGAATTTGTCGAAATACACAATTCCCAATCTGATAAATAAGTGGGACTTTTACACTTGCCTGTACATTTGTCAAAATTGTTGGTATCAAATTGAAAAGCGTTGTATACCCAGAAAGTGCCCGTCCTATAAATGGCAATAAGCAATATAAAAAGAACGGAATGCAAACAGCGACACTAATTGTATGCATTTTAGCCGCTATTAACATAGACACTACAGCCGCCAGCATACTGGCTATAAATCCACATACAACTGTCAACAAATAGTATTGTCCATATGACATAATGTAAATACTATATGCCTGATACATTTGATAAGGTGTATTCATACCACTGGTTCCCATAATTCCAAAACAAATCACACTAAGTAATATAATTCCCATACAATAAATCATAACTGTCGTAGCTATTCCTGCCAGTATTTTTGTTTTAACAGCTTTTGTACGTCCATACTTTGTAGAGAAAAATACTGCATCTGCTTTTGTCTGAAAATCATCTGCAAATATTCCAGCACAAATAAAACCAACTATGATTGCCAGAATAATAGAATACGTTTCTACATACATAATCATAGTATCCCATGAACTATAAGATTCGTATTCTACTGGTAATTTTATTTCATTATATTTCTTTTCCAAGTATTTTTTCTGAACAGAAGTCTTTCCATATTCTTCTGCCATCTTTTCCATATTTTTATGATAAGTGTCATAGAACTCTTGTATATTTTCTTCTGTAATTTGATTCAGAACACTTTCATCATATTCTGCATCCGGTGTTAATACCGATATTATAAAACTCCTAATATCATCTATCGGTTGCAATGTCGTTCCGTAAATTGCATTTTCTTCTGAGGATTGTGTCACCGCATTTTTATTTTGTTCTATAACTTTTCCAAGTTCATCTTCTGTCAATGTACCTTTCCATGCTCGTCTGTTATCTGTAAGTTTTCTTGTTGCCATAATTCCAGTACTAGCATTTCCATTCTCATCCACATAGCGATTACTTGTAACTGCAAATCCGCTAAAAATGACAGCAAGTATCAATGCCAATCCGATTGCAAATACATTAATTTTCTTTGAAAAAATTCGTTTTAATTCTAATTTAAGCATCTTGTTTTTCCTCCGATTTTTCTCCAAAATAAAATAGAAATGCATCTTCCAGATTTTTTTCTACAGCCACAGCATCTTCTGTTGGCTTTTCTATTGAAATAATTCTAAGCTCTGCTCCGGTTTTTGTTGTTTTTATATTTCCAACCAAACATTCATTCATATATTTGTCTATCATACTTCTCGAAACATTACATTGCCATACCTTTTCTTTCATAGAAGATACTAAATCTTCCGCAGTACCTGCATAAAAAAGTTCTCCATCTTTCATTAACATAATGTTATTCGCAATGTACTCAATATCCGATACAATATGTGTAGACAAGAGCACCAAACGTTCTTCCGACAATTCACTAATTAAATTACGAAAACGTATTCTTTCATTCGGGTCTAATCCAGCGGTAGGTTCGTCCAGGACAAGAATTTGCGGATCGTTTAACATCGCCTGTGCTATTCCTACACGTCTAACCATTCCTCCAGACAAATTCTTCATTTTTCTTTTACTAAATTTTTCCATTCCTACTTGATTTAATAATTGCTTCACTTTTTTTCTGGCAAACGGCATTTTTAACCCTTTTATAGAAGAAATGTACATCATATAATCATATACGGTCAAATCTGGATAATATCCAAAATCCTGTGGTAAATATCCCAGAACTTCTCGGTATTCACCTCCTAGTTTCCATATATCTTTACCATTCCATAATATTTGTCCTTCTGATGGTTGAACAATCGTACAAAGCATACGCATTAATGTGGTCTTTCCTGCTCCATTTACTCCAAGCAGTCCATAAATTCCTTTTTCCATAACACAATTCACTTTATTAACAGCATTTACTTCTCCGTATTGTTTTGTTACATTTTTAAATTCTAATTTCATACGTGTAATCCTCCAAAATTTTTTCATCAAATACCAATGACTTCTGAACACAAAAAACAAAATATACAAAAGTCAATATCAGCATAGCCACCCATACCGGAGTTACAATTTTCTGATAAATAACATCATTTGCAACAATCATCATCCATAAACCAACCCATACCAGACAAGAAAGCACTGCTATATATTCTGATTTTTCCCATCTACTGTACAATACACGAAAACATATACAACATGAAACATTTACCGGAAGCAAAAAATAAACCACCAAATCACTTAACGAGAGTATTGTTGTTTGATATGTAATTGCCAAAAACGCCATAACGATCACCAGATCCACTACTCCAAACATTGACATTCTTGCTGTACAAATCTGACGCAGTGTGTAATAAGACGCCTGCTCAATCTCAATCGCACCATTTCTTCTGTTTTTCCAAATTTCCGGGACAATCAGAACCACAAATATTGTGGCAGATATTCCCATAATCCTCATCATATCTTTTATGTCTGACGTATAATTACTCAACCATATCCATAGACACATAAGAACACAACCTTGTAAAATCCACCATCTTTTTTTTATGAATTTTGTCTGCTCATACAAAAATTCAAAATAAGATGTTCTATGCGATTGTTTCGATAAAATTGACTCTGACAAAATATTCTGACATGCTTTTACTGTTCTGTTTTCTGCTTCAATCCTTACATATTTTTTTTCAATCTCCTCTTTATATTCCTTTATTTGTTGCTTATATTTCATCATAGTTTTTCACCTCCAACTCTTTCATTAAAAGTTCTTTTGCTCTTCCGATTCGATATTTTACAAGAGAAAGTTTTATGTGAAGTAATTCTGCAATTTCTCTTTGTTTCAATTCTTGAAAAAAATATAAAACTGCCGTTTCTCTAATTTCTTCCGGTAACTTTCTCACTGCCTGTTCAATAGTTAATCGGACTCCTAGCTCTTCTACATGATTTTTACTACAGTCCTCTGATTTTAGCAGTTCCTCTGATGGAATATCTTTTTTCTTTTTGTAATAATTTTTAACGGTATTTCCGGCAATTGTATAAAGATAATTCTTAACTTTTCCATATTCTTTATATCTATATAAATTGGAAAAGAAACGTGTAAACACTTCTTGTGTCAAATCCTCTGCCTCATATGGATCATTGATATGTAGCAAACAATATTGATATATACTTGAGTAATATTTTTTGACCAGTTTTTCACACGCATCTTCATCTCCTGCTCTTGCTAGATGTACTAACAAAGAATCAGTTTTGTATTCCATTCGCAAATTTGCCTCCCTCTGTTTTCTAAATAATATAACAATCCTACTATAAAAAAAGTTAGGATTTTCTTTTGTTTTTATTTATATTTTTCTAAATATTCTTCCAAACATAAATTTTCTTCTTTCATTATTTTAGCGACAGTCGTTCCAACATAACGGTAATGCCATGGTTCATTACTAATTTCTGTTATATCCGTTTTATCTTCCGGGTAACGTTTTACAAACCCATATTTATAAGGGCACTGAAAAAGTCTGATTCTAAAAAAGAATTGGGCTTTTTTTCGTATTTCCATTATAATAGAAATATAAGGAGGGAGCGGCT
>NZ_JAOQJL010000069.1:0-4456 GCF_025566965.1 Blautia ammoniilytica
TCAATTGATGTAAACGGCTGCCGGATTGGTTTTAATGCTATACTTTTTCCTTTTTTCAGTGTAACTTTTTTCGTTAAGCCTGTAAATTTCGTTGTTGCAACTACTTTTTTCTGCACTTTAACGGTAATCTTTTTGCTGATTCCACTTTTCAGGGTAACTGTTACGGTAGCTTTTCCGGTTTTCTTCTGCGCTGTTAGTTTTCCTTTAGAGGAGACCTTCACAATTTTGATGTTGCTGGATTTCCAGGAAACTACGGAGTCTCCCTTCTGAATCTGGGTGATTTTCAAACCTGTGGTTGCCTGCTTTACTTTCAAAGTAACTGCTGCAGCATTTAATTCTAATACTGGAGAAAGCTTATCTCCTGCTACCTTTTGTTCCTTCTCTTTGCAGCTTGCACAGCTTCTTTCCTGCAGTTCCGGATGGAATACATCTGCCTCCTGCACCGTTTTCCAATCGCCCCAGATGTGTGATTCCGGTGTCGGTGTTGGCACACCGCTGGGCTGTGGTTCTACGCTAGGTGTCGGTATGCTGCTGGGCTGTGGTTCATCAGCTCCATTATAGTGGATTTTCGCATCTGTCAAAGGCTTATTACCCCAATCAATATCTATTTTTTCCCATTCTGCTTCACTGCCTTCATAATATACATCAGCCAAGCTACTACAATCTTCAAAGGCTCTATCCCCGATGCTTATCACACTACTGGGAATTGTGATACTCGTTAGGCTGCTACAATAATAAAAAGCTCGCTCCCCGATGCTTGTCACACTACTGGGGATTGTGATACTCGTTAGGCTGCTACATCCGCAAAATGCGTAATCCCCGACGCTTGTCACACTACTCGGGATTGTGATACTCGTTAGGTTTCTGCATCCATAAAATCCATAAGCCTCGATGCTTGTCACACTACTCGGAATTGTGATACTTGCTAGGCTGCTACATCTTTCAAAGGCCCTATAACAGATGCTTGTCACTCCACTGGGGATTGTGATACTCGTTAGGCTGCTACATCCGCGAAATGCGCTATCCTCGATGCTTGTCACACTATTGGGGATTGTGATACTCGTTAGGCTGCTACATCCATCAAAGGCCGACTCTGAAATGCTTGTCACACTATTGGGGATTATGATACTCGTTAAGTTATTACATCCTTCAAATGCAAGGTTACCAATACTCGTTACTCCTTGTTTTATCACAACTTTCTTAATATTCTCGGTATATTTAAGCCACGGAGCATAATCTGCGGAGAAAACGAAATCATACATCTGTCCAATTCCATCAATCGTCAATGTCCCATTATCCAATTCCCATTTCAGATTTTCTCCACAGGTTCCAGATGTCGGTGCTGATACGGCTGATTCTGCATCAAACGTGGTTTTTACATAATTTCGGAATTGCATATCTGGAAACTCTGTCTCGCTGATTTCAACAAATTCGTCCCCACTGTTGCCGGTTCCATCCTCCAGCTCCTCAGGAGGAGCTGTTATCTGTTCCTCGCTTTCTGCATCTGTGTGGCTAAAATCACCTTCTCCTGAGCTGAACGCACTAGAATCACCCTCTTCAAAATCTGGATTTCCGGGAAAAATGTCCGAATCAGATTCGTCTGATCCAAAGTTTTCTGCATTGTCTTCCTGCGTATCCGCTTGTTCATGCGAATCTTCGCATACAAACTCTTCTGCTGAAGCAGATACAATTCCTGTCTGACTTCCTAACATTGAGAATGCCAAAATCACACTGATTATCTTTTTCTTCATGCTTTTTATCATTCCTTCCGCTTTACTCAGGGTACAAACAAGTTATGAAAATGTTCTCATTTAACCCCAGTGCTTTGGACTCTCCTTCCCCTGTAGTCTACTTTTTCATAAAGGAAACTGTTGCCATATTTATCACTTAACTAAAACCTGAATCTTAACTACTTTTTTACCTGATCTTACAGCAATTGTGGTTCTTCCCTTTTTCTTCGCCGTAACAACGCCTTTTGCATTTACTGCAGCAACACTCTTTTTTGACGATTCATAGGTTACTTTCTGTTTGCTTGTTACTGGTGCGGTAACTGCAGAAAGAATTAATTTTTCTTTTCGTTTCAATGTCACTTTTTTAGCTACATTTTCCCCTGTTATTTTATTCAATACTTTCAGAGAAGAAGTTGTAACGTCTGTTTTCTGTACCTTCACCGTAAATTTTACAAATGCGCCACTCAGCAGATTTGCAGTAATCTCAGATTTTCCTGCTTTTTTTGCTGCTTTTATTTTTCCATGCTGAGTTACTGTTGCCACTTTTTTATTACTGCTATTCCATGAAACCACGCTGTCTTCGGTCGCAAGACCTGTTATTTTCACCTGAAATGTCTGTTTAACCTTCATTGGCAATGTCCTATTGACCTGAACATTTAAATTAAATGTAGCTGGAATCTTTGCAATTATCTGTGTATTAATGATTTTTCCGCACACTGTACATTTCTGTATACGAGTTCCTGTTTCCATCACAGTGGCTCCCTTTTCTGTTACCCAATCACCTGGTGTATGAGGTTTTGGAGAAACAGTAACTGTTCTGGTCTCCCCCCTGTGAACAAGGCAGGTTTCTGTTACTTTTCCGCCAATCTGACAATCTTTTTCGTTATCTTCAACCTTTTTCCACTGGCAGTCATTCAGATTAACTCTGTATATTGAAATTTTTCCGGCACAAACTTCTTTTATATTAGATGCAACTCCCAGGTAGTAATTTTTTCCCTTAATCAGTTGAATTCCACCAAATTTTCCAATCCACTGTTCATCTGGCTGTATATAATAGTTGTAAGGTGCCGGATTACCATTATCATCTACACATCGAATCCCTGAGACCGCTATAGAATTATAATCTTCAATGAAACTATAAATTGCTGTTTCATCTGGTACAAACTTATACCATAAATATGCTGGAGCAATTCCATATTCCCCTAATGCAACTGTATTATCTCCCAATGACAACAACGGTATATTACTAAGATCCTTATGTTTCACTTTCACAGTAAAAGAATTTGACTTTACATCTCCATGTTGAAAATACATTGTATACGATGTATCAATCTGTTTTTGCCACCAGCTATTCCCCACTGATTCCATTATATTTCCATTTTCATCTTTGACTATAAGTGTAGCTTCTTCCTCATGTTCGCTTGCTATACCGGTATTAATAATATAAATTTTTTCAGTTATCTCTTCCGTTCCGTATTTCCATATCATAGTTCCACTGAACCACATATTTTCATCCGGAACGATCTCTATTTCCGGCTGATCCAGTTTAAATTCCATACCTATAAGAGTTTTCGAGTCTGAATTTCCTGCATCGTCACTGGAAGAAAATTGTAAAGTATCCTGCTGATATGCTGTTTCTTCATCTGAATCCGATTCTGAGAATTCGTCCACATAGAATAACTCTTCATCAGAGAAACTACTGTCTTCTATATTTTCCGGTTCAGATGTGACATCTTCCAAATCTCCATCAGCACATTCCTCTTCTGCTGCACATACAATAAACTTCTCCATTGGTACCAATGACATGAGAACTGTAACCGTCATCATAATTGAAACAAATTTCTTTTTCATAATATTTTTCTTCCATTTCTGAATTATAAGCAATTTATAGTAGTATTTTCGTCCTACAAAGCCTACTACCTTTTGTTCCTTCTCTCCACGACTTGCACAACTTCTTTCCTACAGTTCCGGAAGGAACACATCTACCTCCTGCACGACGATCTCATTCACTTTTTTATTGTCAACTCAAAATCCATGTGAACAAATAATTCTTTTTCGTATTTTTGATCGTAAGATATATCCTTCTTGCATCGGACGGAACTTGACTGATATTATTTACTATATGCCCCATCATCTGCTGATCCCAATATAAAATTCTTGTTACTTTATACCCTTTTTTCAAACGATAAGAGTATTTTCCCTTTAATCTTGTATATATCCTGCCAGTTGGACCTTTTTTAAATTGAGACGTTAAATTTTTGGTTCCTTTTTTGATGCTTGCAAACGGATTTGCATACTCATAAAAAGTATATTTACAACTTTTTGTATAACTTTTACCGTTTACCTTTACAGTAACTTTAACAGTCGTAGTTCCAGGCTTTTTGCATGTCACCCAAAAATTTCCGCAATTTTTAGTTTTTCCATTGACTATTTGGATGGTCGATTGGCAAAAAACGTCAGCAACTTCCGAATTGCTGTTTTTTACAGATATCTTGACCTTACCATCATAAGGTTCTGTACAGAAAGATGTTTTATTTATTACCGATACATTAACCGGAGATGCTACAGATCCCACGTTTCTAGGCATCTTGGATAGTGGATTCTTTGCTGCCCATACGGATACAGACGAAGCCAAAACCATTAATACAGACAGTAACATTATTAACAGTATCTTTTTCTTTGTTTTCATAAGATAATTCCTCCTGTATACTGGACTTAAAAATTTG
>NZ_JAOQJL010000007.1:0-130252 GCF_025566965.1 Blautia ammoniilytica
CTCTTTCATGGTCTGACGCATGCTTTTTATCCCATAGAGATACTGAATGAATGGTATCTTTATCAGCATGACGGGATCCATACTGGGACGGCCGTTATCCGGACAGTATTTTTCTTCAACCAGATCATAAATAAAATTCCAATCGATTGCCCTATCAATTAATCGCAGCATATGGTTTTGAGGTACCATGTCATCCATGGAAAACATCATCATTTGTTCTCTTTTTTTATCTGTATTTTTCGTCATCATAAAAAACACCGCCCTTCTGATATTTATTATATCAGAAAAGTGGTTCCAACAATAGCAAAACCCTGCAAAAGCAGGGCTTTGTCTACAGTCTGCGGCGGCTTGAAATGTAATATTTCAAGGCCGCCGTTCCGCGCCGCAAGGCCGATTGTAACGGTCTTGCTGTGACACCAGCGCAGTTATTAAGAAAAGGGTCAATATAAACCGTTAGCCGCTTGGCTACTGGGCAAAAGACGGAGACGAGAAGCAAGTAGTACTTACCCGTATATGCCCTGAACAGCGATGTTATTTGAGGAGATGCTTCAGATCCTCTTCCGGCGTAGTGATGGGGGCAATTCCGAAGTTCTCTACGAGATAGTTCAGCACATTGGGCGAAACGAACGCCGGCAACGTGGGGCCAAGGCGGATATTCTTGATCCCCAAGTACAGCAGCGTCAGCAGGATGCACACAGCTTTTTGCTCGTACCAAGAGAGCACCATAGACAGCGGCAGATCGTTTACACCGCAACCGAAAGCATCGGCAAGGGCAATGGCAATCTGAATAGCGCTGTAAGCGTCGTTGCACTGTCCGACATCCATCAGACGGGGCAGACCGCCGATGGTGCCGAGGTCAAGGTCGTTGAAACGGTATTTGCCGCAGGCAAGGGTCAGCACTACGGTATCGGCAGGCGTCTGCTTGACAAACTCTGTATAGTAGTTGCGGCCGGGCCGTGCACCGTCGCAACCGGCAACCAAGAAGAAATGCCGGATTGCGCCGGACTTGACAGCCTCGATGACCCGATCTGCCACGCCAAGCACTGTGCTGCGGGCAAAACCAGTCAGGACCGCGTTGCCGCCGTTAATGCCGGTGAAAGGCTTGTCCTCGGAGTAACCGCCCAGTTCCAAAGCCTTCTCAATCACCGGGGTAAAGTCCCTGTCCTCTCCGATGTGCATCATTTCGGGGTAAGATACCACCGCCGTGGTGAACACACGGTCAGCATAGCTTGCTTTTGGCGGCATCAGACAGTTGGTGGTGAACAGCACCGGCGCGGGAAGCTCCGCAAATTCCTTCTGTTGGTTCTGCCATGCTGTGCCGAAATTGCCCTTGAGGTGGGAATACTTTTTCAGCTCAGGATAGCCGTGAGCGGGAAGCATTTCGCCGTGAGTGTAGATGTTGACGTCCTTGCCTTCGGTCTGCTCCAGAAGGAGCTTGAGATCGTGGAGGTCATGTCCGGAGATGACGATGAACGGTCCCTTTTCCACTGTCAGGGGTACGGTAACAGGCGTGGGCGTTCCATAGCTTTCGGTGTTGGCTTTGTCCAGAAGTGCCATGCACTTGAGATTTTTCTCACCAACCTCCATCACGATAGGCAGCAGCTCGTCCATGTCCCAATCCTCGCCAATGGCAAAGAGCGCCTTAGCGAAGAAGCGATTCACGGCTTCATCGGCATAGCCCAGCACCATGGCGTGATGGGCGTAGGCTGCCATGCCCCGCACCCCGAAAAGAATGAGTGACTTGAGACTGCGCACATCTTCCTGCGCGTTCCAGAGCAAATTCATATCGTAATCATCATTCCGCCCACAACGAGAGCTGCAGCTGGAGCAGTTTGGTACCAGCCGTTCCTTTTCCGCGTGTACACGGTCGATCAGCTCGCGGATTGTCTTTTCGTTGAAGTTCACATTGGTGACAGTGGTGAACAGCCCCGTGATCATCAGCCGCCATGTGTCGGCGTTGACCGGGGTATCGCCGTCTGTGGCTCTGGCCAGCCCGATGAGTGCGCTCGTCAGCTCGTCCTGAAGTTTCGCCACATCGGCGGTCTTGCCGCAGACACCGGCCTTCCCGGTGCAGCCGGTGCAGCCCACTGTCTGTTCACACTGAAAGCAAAACATCTTGTTATCCATCTTGAAAGCCTCTCTTTCTTTAATCAAGTATATTTCCGTCCGTGGAAATGGTCATAACCTGCCACGGAATGAATTTTCCACTGTTCTGCAAAGCGGTTTTCGCTGCATACTCCAGTCCACCGCAGCAGGGAACCTCCATGCGCACGATGGTTACGCTCTTGATGTCGTTATTGCGAATGATCTCGGTGAGTTTTTCCGAATAGTCCACGCTGTCGAGCTTCGGGCAGCCCACCAAAGTGATATGTCCCTTAATGAACCGCTCGTGGAAAGCGGCATAGACGTAAGCTGTGCAGTCGGCAGCAATAAGCAGCTTTGCACCGCCAAAATAAGGCGCATTCACGGGAACCAGCTTGATTTGTATCGGCCACTGGGAAAGACGGCTTTGCACCTGGGCGGGAGTAGCCGTAGCGCCGGACGGCTCTGTGTGCTGCATGGTTTTCATCCGTGTTCCGGGGCAGCCACCGTGAAGGTGCATCCCCTCCTGCTGCATCTTTTTCTGTTTATTGGCGAGTACCGCCTGTTCATCATATGCAGCAGCTTCACGTTCCACAAAGGAGATCGCCCCGGTGGGACAAGTGGGCAGACAGTCACCCAAACCGTCACAGTAATCGTCCCGCATCAGCTTTGCCTTGCCGTCCACCATGGTGATAGCGCCCTCGTGGCAAGCGGCAGCACAGGCACCGCAGCCGTTGCATTTATCTTGATCGATCTCAATAATTCTTCTTTTCATAACCGTGCCTCCTTGCTTTTTTAAGCATACTATACTATAATACAATCAACAAGTCGGTTGAATTTTCAACGAGAGAGGATTTTTATGAAAGATTTTTTATCCATTCTTCGGTCATCTCAGCTTTTCTCCGGCATTTCCGAGAATGAGCTTACATCCATGCTGTCCTGTCTTGGCACAAGAAAAGAGGATTTTCCAAAGAAAGCTTTTGTGCTGCGCGCCGGTGATACGGTAGGTTCGATCGGTATTGTGCTGTCGGGAAGTGTACTGATTATACAGGAGGATATTTGGGGAAACTGGAATATCCTTTCAAAAGCCGGACCGGGACAGACCTTTGCTGCCGTCTATGCCTGCGCTCCAGGTTCCAGACTGAATGTAAGCGTCATAGCGGAAACGCCTGTCACCGTAATGTTTTTGAATGTAAAGCGCATCCTAAATGTGTGCCCGTCTGCATGCTCACATCACAGCCGAGTAATCCGAAATCTTCTCAGTGAACTTGCCGAGAAAAATCTGCGGTTTAACGAAAAACTCACGCATATGGGACAGCGTACCACGCGGGCAAAGATCATGTCCTACCTTTCCGCAGAAGCACAGCGACTCGGAAAATACGAATTTGACATTCCTTTTTCAAGACAGCAGCTTGCGGATTATCTTGGCGTTGAGCGTAGCGGACTGTCGCTGGAGCTTGGAAAGATGAAAAAGGATGGTCTCCTCGATTATCACAAGAACCATTTTGTCTTGCGGTTATAACGCCTTAATTCCAGTAAAGGGATATCCTCACAGTTATGGCTTTTTGCATACTTAAGTTTATCGCTGGTTGGACAAGCGTAGCTATCAACATCAAGACAATTACAACAATCCAAATATTTGTCAAAGATGACTTTCGTGGCCAAGTTATTGGCACTCTGACAGCAGTATCATATGTGATGCAGTTTCTCTTCTATTTAGATCAGTTGAAAGAATTAGGCTTTTCCACTGATGTGAAACGCTCGCCTATTATGCCAGCACAACGCTTTCAGAAAAAGAAGTCGAGGAATTGACAGAAGATGAGCGAATCAAAAGAAGAAACGCTTTATTAGATGAACAGTTTGGATTTTAGGCTCCCAAGAATCGCTGTATGCGATAAGAAGGAGGCTATTATTTATGAAATTACCAAATGGTTATGGAAGTGTAACCAAAATGTCAGGGAAAAGACGAAATCCCTGGGTTGTAAGAAAAACAGACGGATATATACTTGATCCGGAAAAAGGGACAAAGAAACAGAATTATATTATCATCGGATATGCTTTGAAATATGTATCTGCAACAAAGATTATTCTACATATGTCGATGTTGCAAAATATAAGGATCGTAATCCAAACAAACTTGACCGCAACAAATTCAGCAAAGAAGAAGTTGAACGTGTATGGACTATGCAGGAGGATCCCTATTATCAGATTGTTCTGATGCTTCTTTACAAAGGCTGCCGTATCAGCGAATTTCTGGATCTTAAGAAAGAAAATGTCCATCTGGAAGATTGTCGGACATTCCGGAGCAATGACTCTTACAGAACGTGTCTACACGCATCTTGATGTTCGGATCTTGATCGATGCCGTAAACAAAATTGTGGAGGATAGAGAAAATAGAGAGGAAGGTATGTAAACAGAAAAAAGCAGATATCAGGAGTATAAAAATCTTACTCGTATCTGCTTTTCTTATACCTCTCTGTTTCATCAAAAATCCGACCACATAGTTGCTGTGATTTTTGCTGCATACGTGATGCATACGCGCTACATATCCACAAAGTTCCACCACGTTTTTGAGCATCTCACTGGGATGCATGGGTAAAGAAAAACCCCAGAAACACAAGGTTTCTGAGGTTTTGTATACGTTTTGATCGTTCTTTTGATTATCTCTTTGAGAACTGAAATTATCGCTTGCTGAACTGCGGAGCGCGACGAGCGGCTTTGAGACCGTATTGGCGTACAGTTTAGCGCCGGTTTTCCTTGATTTTATGGGCTTTTTGGCCTCTGCCCTCAAATGTTGCCCCAGTATTTAATCATAAAAATGGGGGCATTTTAGACACCAACAGATGGAGCAAATGCAGCATTTACAACACTCAGAAGTTCCTCCGGTTTATTATACTTCACCTGCGCGTAAATGTCCATAGTCGTCTTACTGTTTTCATGCCCGGCAAGATATTGAACAGTTTTTGGGTCAATGCCTGCATACAGCAGGTTAGTAATATAGGTGTGACGAAGTTGATGTGGGGTTACATCAAAGTCAATGGCATACACTAACTTCGGGTTATTTTTCTGATGACTGCCAGGGGTAGGCGTTACCGTACACTTCACGCACTGGCCATTTACATACTTATAATAGTTATGGGGTTTCGTAGAGCGAACGGTTACATATTTCCATACCCGCTGAAACTGCGAAGATGAAAGAGGATTTCCATTTCTGTCAGCAACCACATATTCCGATTCGGTTTTCTCTTTCACTTCCCGCAGGCAGTCTGTCAAACACTTTGGGATCGGAATATCTCTCCGAGCCGCCTTCGTTTTCAGCGTTGTGGAAATCACCGGCCTGTTATGTTCTGAGCGCCATGCCCTCCGTACAGAGATGTACGGCGTAGGAACATCCAGAAATACGCAGTCCCATTGCAGTCCCAGAATTTCTTCACGACGCAGGCCGGAATATAAAGCGATCATTATAAAGGTATAGGGCGGAAGCCCTCGGACAGTATCTAAAAGTAGCTTCACTTGCTCATCCGTCAAGGCATTTATCTTTTTCCCCGGTTTTCCCCCTTTGGCCGAGAGTCCCTCACAGGGATTATATTCAAGTAACTGGCTTCGCTCTGCCGAATAAAAGACACATTTCAGGAGCATATTTACCTTACTATACAATCCAGCAGATTTTGAAGCCAATGGAATCATCGCAAGCCGAATATCGTCTGCAGTCACATCCTCAAGATACATATCGCCTAAAGGTTTGACAATATAGTTGTTCATGGTCTGGGTATATCCTCTCAACGTGCCGGAAGATACCTTTGCCGACTGCATGAGCAACCACTTCTCGCAATACTCTGCCACCGTTGGATGTTTTCTGCGGAAAACCGCCTCCTCTACCTGGCGTCGAGCCTCCATCTCCTTTAACTGGAGTTCCTCGCAGGTTTCAGCATACAAGTCCACCCTTTTTCCATCGGCATCGGTGATCCGAGTCCTGTAATATTGAATCCCCCTCCGCATGGCAGTGCCATACCGGGGAACATTTTCTTGTTTTTTCGCCATGATTTCAGTTCCTTTCTATTTAATATGTATTTCAGCGCCGATACCTTCTTTATACTGAAAAATCATGGCTCTATCAAAGGTGCGATTCTGGGAAACGCAAAGGGCGGGGAACACTCCCCGCCCTTTGTACGTTTTCCGTCAAATTATTGTGCCGCTTCGTATTCACCGCCATCCCATTCTGCAAAGGCTCCGCTTAAAACTCCTGCCAGTTGCTCCGGCTTGTTGTACTTTACCTTCGCATAAATGTCCATCGTGATCTTACTGCTCTCATGGCCAGCCAAGTATTGAACTGTTTTCGGGTCTACCGAAGCATGAATCAAATTTGTGATGTAGGTATGACGAAGCATGTGTGGCGTAACCTCAAAATCCAAGCTATATACCACATGACCATTGTTCCGTGCTTTTTCACCCAGCTTCGGGTAAAGCATATACTTCACATATTTCCCGTCCACAAGTTTGCGAGCTATCCTCGGTTTTGCTGTCCGTGTCACGATATACTGCCAAAGCCGCTTAAACTGCGTATAAGACAACGGCTCTCCATCCTGGTTGGCAATTACATAGTCTGATGTCGATTTTTTCTTTGCCGCTTTCAAGCACTCTGCCAAACGATCCGGGAGAGGGATATTCCGCTCCGCAGCCTTCGTTTTTAACTCTGTGAGAATGACCGGCCTATTATGTTCCGTGTGCCACGCCCGCCGGACCGTCAAATACGGCGCATCTGTATCCAGATATACCGAATCCCATTGCAGTGCAAGGATTTCTTCCCGCCGCAGCCCGGCATACAGGCCAATCATCACAAATACATAGGGCGGCAACCCACGAATGGCGTCCAAAAGCCGTTCTACCTGTTCATCCGTCAAAGCCTGCCGCTCCTCCTGCGGAACGCCTCCGCCTTTTGCCTCAAGGTATATCGTCGGGTTTGTATCAATCACATGGCTCTCCTTGGCCGCCCGGAAAATAGACTTGTAGAGGATTACCACGGACTTATATACTGAAGCCGACTTTTTAGAGACTGGCACAAGGGCAACCTGGATGTCATCCAGGGTTACATCGGCCATTCGTTTCTCACCCAGCTCCTTGATAATATGCCGCCGCACCTTGGATGTATAATCAATCAATGTGGTGGCACGGATATGGACGGACTGCATCAGAAGCCACTTTTCACAATACTCGGCGACCGTGGGGGATTTACGCCGGAATGTGGCGTTGTCGATTTGCTCAAGAGCCGCCATTTCCTTGTCGTAAACTTCCTCGCGGGTTTTTCCGTAAAGAATCACCCGTTTGCCATCTGCGTCCTCAATATCTGTTTTGTAATACTCATGCCCATTTATCTGGACTTTGCTGTACCTGGGAATTCGTTTTCTTTTTGCTGCCATTTTTCTACCTCCAAATGCAATCGGTGTTGTATCTTTGTTTTACCAAAACCGCACGATTTGCTCAAAGGTGCGATTTGTTTCCTCGCACATTTCGGTAGGTTGCTTTCTTTTCCACAGGTTTTGCCCGATAGGTGCATTTAGCAACATATTCCTGAAGGTAGGCAGAAGTGAAATATACGCACCCATTCGGTACATATTGAATATAGGAAATCAAACCGCTGTTTCTGGCTTCATCCAAGGTGGCAAGGCTGATTCCCAACAGTTTTGCCGCCTCCTTACGAGTAATCAGCTTTTCCATATCCAATCTTCACTTCCTTTCCTTCTTTTTTACTACTTCATAATCAAAACCGGGCCGCTGGCCGCAGTAGGTGCAGATGTCCTTTTCCACCCGGCCAGGGTGGACCCGGCGCAAATAATAAGAGCCTGTGCCGTAGAAGTTATTGGCACAGGCCGGACAAAGGCACATGATTAAATTTTTCGACGTTTCTTCAATCAATCCCACGCTGACTGCCAGAGCGCGGTTGAGCCGGCGGATATGCTGTTCCTCCAGATGTCCGATGTACGTTTCCAGCCGTCTTTTATCAATGGTGCGGAGCTGCTCCATCAGCACCAGAGAAGGCAGCTCCAGGCCGTTCTCTGCTTTGAGAAGGTAATGAGTGGGCAGCTTGGCCTTGGCGTCCACTTTGCTGGATATGGCTGCCACAATGACCGTGGGGCTGTGCTTGTTTCCAGTATCGTTCTGAATAATAAGGACAGGGCGATACCCTTCCTGTTCGGAGCCGATTCCCCGGCCCAGATCGGCATAGTACATATCGCCGCGCAGATATGTCTTATTCATGTCTATGACCTCCCTTTGAAATGCAGGCGGCAGGTGCCGCCTATGTAGAGCCGGACAGCAGAACAGAATGAAGGCCAGGGAGAGATAAAACAATCCTCCTGTTTTCATTGGCCCGTCCTGCTGTACGGCCCGTATTTCAAAGTGTTCCTATTTGTCCTCGACACCCCGGAACACTGCGGGAAGTCATCAAACGGCTGGCGGCTCACCAGCTCCACGGGGAATCTCACCCCTCGCGTGGTTCTCACGCAACCGCCCCCATTGCCTGCGACGGATCACGGCGGCAAACCGCTTCAACGCTCGGACGTTAGGCTGGACGGGAGTATCATTGTCCCCGCTGCTGGTTATGGCCGTACCGGGAGCCGCCCGGTACTGGCAGCCTGCTGTTTCTCGCTCCTTGCCTGGAAGAACAAACCAAAGACCTACAATCTCTTTTTTCGGTGGTGTCTCGTTGTTTTCTCCCGGCAGATCACTGCGCAGCCGCTACCTGGGCTTTGGCTTTCGCCAAAGCAGCGGGAATGTGCCTGATGAATGGGTATGCAGTTTTCAAGGTGCCATGAGGCCATAAAAAGAACCTCTCACCCTATTTGCCGTTGGGTGAGAGGTTCTATAACCGCTAAAACTTATTTTTCCAGAAAAATTTTTAGCTTTTTGAGGATTTTCATTTTCCTCTTATAAACGGCGGGCTGAGAAATGCCGAGTTCCACCGCCAGCTCGCTCTCCTTGCGCTCATCAAAGAATAATGCCTGGATCAGCGCACGTTCTTCTGGGGTAAGCAGGGAAAGCGCGGTATGTAGCCTGTCCACTTCCAGCTTGTGGAGCACCACGCTCTCCACGCTTTCCTGCTCATCGGAGAATTGCCGGGCATTTTCATCCACCAGCCGGTCCAAAGAATCTTCGCGGCTGGGGATGATCTGCACCACTTGGCCCTCCTTTCCGAGAACGAACCGCTCGGTTTTCAAATCGTTCTCAAAATAGCGCATTTTCCGGTCGCCCTGCATATAGGCCCGGTACACTTCATCCGTGACCTCGACAAATTGGCCGCGAATCCATATTCTTTTTTTATCAGCGTCCACGCTGTTTTCCCTCCGATCAGTCTGAATTGCGAGAAATTCAGACTGGCCGGCGGTCCCCTACAACGTGAAAATGGGGTTTCTCTATATTGAAAAACGCACCTGCAGAATGGGGTATTCCCCCAAACAGCAAGTGCGTTTCTTTTTAGTTCGTATAAATCATGGCATGATGGTTCAGTGCGAAGGGCATAGTATCCCGCTGAAAAACGGGAAGTTTTTTTGACCGTACACCGTCAAGCAGGCGGCCTACGACATAGAATCATACTCGCTGCTTCTAATAAGCAGCGGTGCGAAGGATGACCAACGCATGAAATATCCCTCCAGGCCAAAACGTGGTCTGGAGGGATGGGCATGACAAACCAACCTGCCAAAACCTCGTTTTTTTTATTGACAGGGCCAGTTATACGATCCTGGTCAGTTCACTTTTATCCGCACTATCAGTTCTCTAAAATTTGAACTGCTATGCCATTATAAATCTGGCATAAATCCGTAAAATAGAAGGAGAGGTGAACTGAAAGTGCAGAATGAACATGAAATGCTTGGCGAGATCATCAAGAATGCCCGCATGAAAGCAGATATTACGGTCGAAGATCTGGCAGCCAAGGTCGGAGTAGGCGAGAGATTTATATATCGTATCGAGAACGAAGGCAAAAAGCCCAGCTACGACATCCTGTACAAGCTGATTCGGGAGCTGTCCATTTTACCCGATCAGATTTTCTTCCCGGAAAAGAAGATTGAGGATTCTGAAATGGAAAGCCTTGTCCGTATGCTGTATAACTGCGATGAGCGTTCTATGCAGATCATCAAGGCGACAGTTAGAGCGGCCTTGGATAGCCAGCCCAAAGAGTGAAAAAGAGCCGATGTCCGTGGGAAATTCTCACGGGTTCATCGGCTCTGCGTCTATGCGTCTGGCTCTTTGATGACAACGATGTGTAGCTGTTTCGCCTGAATCAAGCTCTTTCGTTTGCACTTCGGGCAGTAGAGAGGATAATTGATTAAAACCGTATCCTCCCTGATTCGATCACGGGTTTTATTCCCGCAGACGGGACAATAAACCCATTCTGTTTGCTGCATGGGAACCACCTCCATTCTCTTGTTTCCAAGACATGGCTGAGGACTTGCTACTCTGCAAGCCCGTCGGCGTGTCTTTTCTATTTAATCTTCATTTTTCCTCCCATAAGTTAGCCATTAAAAATTTATCCAGGTTAATCTTGTTTCTGTGTTGCTGTCTCTTTCAGCCGTGAGAAACTTTCGTCGCTGATGTTGTGTTCAATCCGGCAGGCGTCGGCCTCCGCAGTCTTGGGGTCAATACCTGCGGCGATAAGCTGTTCAGTAAAAAAACAGTGACGCTCATAGATTTTCTTGGCTGTTTCTTGTCCTAAATCTGTGAGTAAAAGAAAACTGTGATCATCCATTGTAAGGAAACCACCATCTTTTAGGACAGTCATTGCCCGCCAGACGCTTGGTTTGCTAACATTTAATTGTCGAGCTATATCAACAGAGCGCACCTCAATTTGTTTTTTAGCTACTATTAAAACTGCCTCTAAATAGTCCTCCATAGATGATGTTAAGGGCATAATGGTACACCTCCTTCTGACACATATAATTACTTCATTTACACCATACCTGCTTTTTTGAAATGCTTCTTGAGCAGTTTCTTAGCGATGAGCGCGCCAACAAAGGCGCAAATTGCAACAACGACAAGCATTATGATAGCTGTTACAGGTGATACTAACGTTTGCAAAATTCCCAAATAACTTTCGCCAAACATTCCCGCATACTGCTCAAGTGTTTGATTTGAGAAAAACAAGAAGGGAATATATGTACCACTGAATGCTGCTAAAACCATATAAATGATATAACTGAACGTAAGTGTTTTTCCATTAGTGCAACCTGTTTTCCACGCGATCAACGCAGAAATAATGCCAGCAATAATGCAGCAAATTATCATGGGCGGATAAAATCCATAAATGCCTGTTACCGCACAAAAAATGAACAGTGCCCACGGTTTCTTAGTCTTAGCTGCTACAAGGAAATATGTAATAGCTGCCAATAATGACCACAATGGACTTACCACTAACATCGTGTAGGGAGAAAAAGATAGGAACGCACAAATGATATAGATAACAAGTGCGCACAAAGATAAAAGAGCTGTGACGATCAAATCCTTTACTTGAAATCCTTTTTTGTTTTCGGTTTGCATGAAATAAATCCTCCTTAAAATGATATTGGTTGGAACGATGTCCATATGATAACCGCAAAAAGAGCAAGCATACCTATCAACAAAATACTATCTCTTAAGCGGAAATCAACTAATATATAGTGAGTTTTTTCACAAGGATAGCTGATGCCTCGCGTTTCCGCTGATGCGGATAATTCTGTCGCCGTCATCAGAAGGCGCATAAGTATAGGGACTAAAAAGCCTTCGTATGTCTGCGCCGGATGACTTACTATTCTCCAAAAAGACAATCCCACGCCCCTCGTTTTCATCCCTTGTTTTATATAAAGCACATCTTGTTTCAAAGATGGAAGAAATCTCAATATGATAGCCACTGGTATCACAATTGCTTGAGGGATATGACTTGCCTGAAGCGCTGCTATCAATTCCGATATTTCCGTAGTCTGAAATAGAATATTCAAAGCAAGTGCAATAGTCAAAATTCTTAGTAAAAAGAATGTTATCACGGAAGATAAATGAATTGGAAGGACTTGCGCCAACATAAGCAGAACTATATAAACTATTGCAACTTTGATACTTGTTTTCCAAAGTCCACTTAGCAAAGCAAACAGGCAAACGACGCCAAAGAGTAACAAGCCTGTTAAGCCTCCACCCAAAGCAAACGCCAAAGCTGATGTCAATAGAATCAACAGAAGTTTTATGCGAGAATCGTAATATACTCCATGCTTTCTCAATTTATTCACCACCTTCCTCCACCATAAAATTCTTTACGATTTTGAAATTGTTTTGTTCCGTCATTTGTAAATCATCTTTAATAATCCCTTCCTTCAAAAGCAAAGCGCGCGAGGCGGTCAGGCTGATAAACTCCAGATCATGCGTAATAATAAAGACCAGCTTTCCAGCCTCACGCATATAATTAACAGCATTGGCAACAGCGCACATATTATCCCAGTCTAACCCGCTTGTTGGTTCATCCAAAACGATGATTGGTTTTTCCGAAAGCATTGCCGCTCCTATTGTCAGTCTCTGTTTTTGACCGCCTGATAAAGCATACGGATGGCAGTCTTTGAAGTTTTCCAGATGGAGCATTTTCAAAATTTGAGACACTTTTTCATCTATGCTTGGAATCCTTTTGTTTCCTAACCTCAATTCCTCCGTCACACTGTCTGTATAAAGCTGGTGATCTGCCTCCTGCATAACAAAGTACACATAGTCGGATAATTTTTGTTGCTTCACATTCTTTCCATCAATGTAAAACGCACCTTGGCGGCAGCGAATCAAGCCAGACAAGATTTTCCCCAATGTTGTTTTCCCGCAACCATTTTCTCCAATCAAGGCAATCGTTTCGCCTTTGTAGGCTTCTAATGAAATGTTGTGAAGAAGTTCCGGCATGGCTTTATGCGAAAAGCTCAAATTTCTAATTTGGAGAAATACTTCCGAGCGGCAAATAGATTCTTTCCTTTCTATTTGTATTAAATCCAAATTTAACGGGCGAAGCCTTCTGTTGTGCATTTGGACAGCAGATAATTCTGCCATTTCCTCACCTGTTAATTCTTCGCAGATTTGACCATCCTCCATAATTAAAAAGCGATCTGCGAGTCCGTATAAGTAAAACAATCTGTGTTCTGAAACAATAATCGTGTGTCCAGCGGCTTTCAAAGCAGAAAGAATCTCTCTTACCTGTAAGATTGTATGAATGTCTAAATTAGCCGAAGGCTCATCCAGAACATAAATTTGTGGATTAAGAGTAGTCGCTGCGAGAAAAGCAACTTTTTGCCTTTCTCCACTGGACAGGGCAAAAATATCTCTGTCTTTTAGGTTCTCCATATTCAGTGACTGAAAGGCGCTGTTAACACGTTTAACGATTTCTTTATGTGGAATTCCATAGTTTTCGCAGGCAAATGCAACTTCGCTGGAACTGTTTGTAGTAAAAAATTGACTGCGGGGATCTTGAAAAATTGAAGCAATCTCTTTGCCAGCCTCACCGGCGTCCGATTCTTTTATGGAACGTCCCAATACAATGACTTCGCCGGATAATCTGCCTTCAAAAAAGCGGGGAATCAAATTATTGATACACCTGGTTAATGTGGTCTTTCCACATCCGCTCTGCCCAGTAATAACAAGAAATTCTCCCGATTTTATGATAAGCTTTACATCCTTTAGACTTTCCTGAGACTGTCCTTCATACTGAAAAGAGGCATGTTCAAAAGATATAATTGGAAATTGTTTTTTCATGGCAACACACCTCATAGCTTCCAACTGATGGATTTCTCCCTGCACTTCAAAAAAGTACGATAAATCCCTTCTTTTTCTGCTAATTCCTTATGGGTTCCCTTTTGAACAATATGGCCTTGATCAATGACAATAATTTGATCTGCCGTCCGAACAGTAGACAACCTGTGAGCGATAGAAATTAGTGTTTTATTTTTCGTCAATTCAAAAATTGCGTCCAAAAGAGCTTTTTCATTTTCCGGGTCTACGCTGGATGTCGCTTCATCCAAAATAACGATGGGCGCGTCTTTCAATATCGCCCTTGCTATTGAAATTCTCTGTTTTTCTCCCCCAGACAAAGTGGAACCTGCTTCTCCTATCATTGTTTCATAGCCTTGTGGGAGCGCCTCTATAAAATCATGGCAGCGGGCCCTTTTAGCGGCCTCTACCACCTCCGCATGGGTCGCGTTAGGTTTTCCGAATTTGATGTTATTTTCAATCGTATCATTAAACAGATACACCTTTTGGAATACCATACTTACATATGATAAAAGGCTATCACAAGTAAATTCTTTTACATCGTGTCCTCCAATTTTAACACTTCCAGAATTTACGTCCCAAAATCTTGCAATCATATTACACAAAGTTGTTTTCCCTGAACCTGACGGCCCAACGATAGCACAAGTAGAGTTCTGTGGGATTTTCAAGGTGATTCCATCTAAAACCGGACGGCTGTCATAAGCGAAAATAACATCTTTCAGTTCAATCTCATATGATTTCAGGACAATATCCTTTCCGTCTCCATCTAAAACCGGTATATCTGAGATGAAATCCAGCCGATCCAACTGCGTAGCGAGCATTTTACTCAAAAAGGCCCCGTCATTCATCAATTCCAATTCCATGAACATTAAAAATGCACAGATGATAAATAAAAGGCAATAGGGCAATGTGATAACTCCCCACAAATAGAGCAAAGCTGACAATAAAAATAACAGGCAACTTGTAATCTTAAATACGGCTTCATACAGCTTCATAATTCCGGCAGTAGAAATTGTAACCGCTATATCGCTGCGACACTTATTTTCAAAGGCTTGATCCACTTTTCCTTTTCCTTCTTTGCCTTTTCCGAATATGCGCAGAACAGAAATGCCTTTTATGTATTCTAATGCACTTCCCACCAACAATTCCTGAGCATTTTGCATATCTTCCGTATGCGCGCCGGCCCGCTTTTTTATCTGGCCCAGTACAAGAATTCCCGCTAAAATTCCTGTTAAAGCCAAAAACCCAATCTGCCAGCAAAATATACCCAACATTAGCGTCATGGCAAGCGCCTGTACAAAACCTCCTACCAAAAATGTTAGTGCAAGCATACAATTCCCTTCCAGATCGGAAATTGTTGTTGTCAATACTGTTTGTACGGTGCCGAGATTATTTTCTGTAAAATAGCCCATTGGTGCCCTTTTGAGCTGATTTCCAATCTCAAGACGCTTTTCCCGGAAAATCTCATATCCAGACGCACTCATTAGCACATCGCTTAGGTACTGAAACAAAAAGCGGCCCAAAACACTAAGTGCAACAATTCCAAATGCCTGTAAAATGACAGTCTCTGTTAAGTGTTCGATATTCAACATTACCAATAGCACAGCAAAAAATACAAAGGCGGCGCAGCAGGATTTCAGAGCATTGAAGATCAGTCCGGCAATTACACGGGGACGATATTTCCCAGATAACCGTAAAATCCTTTTTATAATTGAAAACATATTAAAATGTCCCTCCTTCCACTTGATCAGCTGAACTCACATAATCACTCCATAATCTTTGATAAAGTGGGCATTCTGATAAAAGCTCTTCCTGCCTGCCGCAGCCAACAATCTTTCCATTTTCCACCACAAGGATTTGATCAGCCTTCTGGATGGTCGCAAGACGATGAGCTACTACGATGAGGGTTTTTCCTTTTACAAGTTTACTGATAGCGTTTTGAATGAGATACTCATTTTCTGGATCAGCATAGGCCGTGGCCTCATCAAGAATAATTACTCTTGCATTTTTTAGAATTGCCCTTGCGATAGTAATTCGCTGACGTTCTCCGCCAGAAAGTTTTCCTCCTGCGTCTCCGGCATTTGTATCATATCCGTTTTCCAACTTTACAATAAACTCATGACAGCAGGCAGCTTTTGCAGCAGCTACCACCTCATCGTCTGTCGCATCCGGTTTTCCGAGCCGGATGTTTTCACGGATACTTTCATCGAACAGAAAATTGTCCTGTGCAACATAACTGACTTCACCCATCAACTGTGCGAAAGGAATCTCTTTAATATTCTTTCCGCCAAAAATAACTTTTCCTTTTGTGGCGTCCCAAAAACCAGCCATGAGTTTTGCAATCGTTGATTTTCCGGAACCGGAAGGGCCGACAATTGCTGAAACAGTACCTGGTTTGATTTCAAAGGATACATTCTTCAGAACTTCCGTCTCGTTATAAGCGAAAGAAACATTTTCAAAGCGATAGGCTGTTTCATCCAGTGCAACATTTTTTTCTGGACGTTTCAGTTCCGGTTTTTCAATAAAATCCCGTATTTGATCGAGGCAGGCTTTCACCATATTAAATTGTTCAGAATATTTTCCTACTCGCATAAGCGGGGCAATAAATCCAATAGGAAGGATAATGCAAGTGATAAAATCTGATAATGGTAATGTTCCAGTCATATAAAGCCATGCGCCAATCGGAAGCGTTCCCAACAATGTTGTCGGCATTACAGCCTGAATGACTGCTGACCAAAGCCAACTCTGCTTCCACCATGCCAGAGTACTGTCATGGAAGAAGTTAATTGCACCTGTAAATTTACTATAAGAAGCACTTCCTTGATTAAATGCCTTAATAACCTCTATACCATTTACATACTCAACCAGCGTACTGTTCATCGCATTTTGTGATTTCATATAAGTGGTACTTTTATTCACATAATCGTTCATCATTCCAATGTAACCCAAAAGTCCGAGGGGAATTGTAATCAATGCAGCTAATCCCATGCGCCAGTCAAGAATAAATACCAGTAGTATACAGCATAGGGGAGCCACTACATTAGAGGTTATTTCAGGCATAAAATGAGCCATCGAATCCTCTAATTTTGAAACTGTATCTGCCATCAAATTTTTGAAATTTCCGGTCGGCGTATCCAACATGACGCCCATTGGAACCCGAAGCATTTTATCTGCGATTTTGCTACGGATATTTTTCAATATTTTATATGTAGCCTTATGCGACATAAAAGAGGATTGATATGTAAGCCACAGTTTTAATATTTGCCCGCCCAAAGCGACTGCAAACAAGATACATACATTTTGAATAGTAGCTGTTTTGTTAAATAGTTCCGCGACTAATAATGACACTGTAATAAAGGGGGCCATCCCGAATAGTTCGCCCAGCGTTGCAAGAAAGGTTGAAAGATATAGTTGCTTTTTATTATTTCCTGCATAACTCAACAATTGCTGAATTGCTCCAGGTTTCGTTTTTTTCTTCATGAAAAATCCTCCTTAAATAGGTTAGCGAAAACTAACTATTTGGCAAAAAATAAATGGCAAAAGCCACTTATTTTAGTGGAAGCCCTAATACACCATACCAGCCATAGTGCTGGAATTTTATGATATTTTTTACATAATCCTCCGCCTTTTTATAAGGAACATCGTGCAAAACACACTCACATAGTGCAGTAATATATCCATGCGTCAAAATGTGTATTTCTATATCGTTTGGCAGACATTTCGCATATCCCGCTTCATATGCCGCCTTTACAAATAGGGCATTCTGTTTCGTATATTGAATTGTAATTTCTTCTATAAAGTTTTCGACGCGAGAACCTTTGCTGCATTTCAGCAAGAGTTGAAATTCCTCCAAATGCTCGTACATATAGTTGACATATGTCATTGCCTGAACATATGACGCTTCAACAGAATCCCTTTCAATAGCTTCTCTAATTCCAACTTTATCGTAAGGTTCTGCATTATCCAGAAAATCTAATGTATAATGGTAAACATCTTCGATTAAGGCAAAAAACAACGCTTCTTTATCCTTAAAATGTCGATATATTGCACCTGTTGTAACCTTTGCAGCGGTAACAATATCTTTAAGCTGCGTTGCCTGAAAGCCTTTTTTTAGGAATTCCACTTTCGCACATTCCATAATTCGCTCTCTTGTCAAGTCGGAACAGTAACTCAAAATATTTTCTCCCTTCTCTGATAATCGCTTTATTTAAGATAATCTAATTATCAAACCAAAATCAGAATAGCATATTTTTGTCTTGCTGTCAAGGGGACGATGCTTTTGTTATTATCATTATGTACCCAGCCGCCTGTGCGGCTGGGCTTCTTCTTTTTTGGAGCTGTTAACAGGCAGGTGTGCCATACCCGTAAATCTCATAGTATCCCACGGGATAGCTGTTCTGTCGCACGGAGTCGCCAGAGTTGCCCTCCACGGTGTAGACGCGGCCATTCTCCACCTTCTCCACAATCCCCACATGGTCGGAAGAACCGTCTTGGCCTCCATCATCCCAGTCAAAAAAGATGATGTCGCCGGGGCGCGGCTCATAGCTGTTATCCTGCCACAGCCCACGCTCCTGGAACCAGGGAACACCCTGGGACGCGCAGGCCGCAAACTTCGGGATCACGCCGGCTTCGATATAACCGCACTCATTGGCGCACCAGCTTACAAAGCAGGCGCACCATTCCACACGACTGCCAAAGCCGTACCAGCTCCAGTACGGTTCGCCGCCAACATTGCCCACCTGGGAGAGCGCCACCGTGACGATTTCGCCATCCCCTCCGGTAATGCCGTAAAGCACCTGGGACCAAAGGGAATTGTTCTCATCGGCTAAAAGTTCCGCCATCTGTTCCCGCTGGTCCTCGTTAAAGCCGAACTGGTTGGCCATTTCCTCCGCAGTCTTGTGGCTGACAGTGATATACAGATAGGTTTGCGTGACCGTGGTTTCCGTTTCCACGATATTGCCGTTGCCGTCATCGGATGTTTCAATCACTGTTTCCGTCTGGGTGGACGTGCTGGACGAGATCTCATTCATCTGCCAGAAGATGTCCTTTAACAGCTCTAGCTTCTCATCATCCATGGTGGCCACTTCCTGGGCGTTGTCCGAATCGGTGGTGGTTTTGACGGCGTAAACCGCCAATACCTCTTTCCACACAGCGCGGGAACCGGACATCTCCAACACATCATAGCTGTGGGACGTCTTGATCTCATCCAGGTTCTCCTGGTAATCTGTATTGATCTCCTGTACAGCAGTCTGCATGGTCTGCCCGGTGCCGGAATCCTCGCCGGAAAAGAAAATCCCAAAGCAGGAGCCGATAATCATACCGATGAGGCAGATTACAATAATTACCAGCACGGCGATCCAGCCCCCGGCAGCGATGGCGGCAATCAGCGCCTTGGTGGCTGCAATGATGGCTTTCACCGCCGCAACCGTAGCCTTGACCGCTGCCTTTGCCGCAACTACCGCAGTTCGAGCCGCTATGCGGGCGGCATGAGCTGCAGCCCTGGCCGCCCGCGCCGTGGCCTGGGCAGTCCGCTGGGCAGCTTTAGCCGCCTGTTGGCTGGTCTTGATACTGGCCTTGGCAGTCTTTTCCGCCGTCTTAATGGATTTGCTGGTGGTTTTTATGGTTCCCTTGGCCGTGGAAGAAGCCTGCTTGATGTTTTTTCGGCCCCTGTCCACTGTCTTAATGCCTTTCTTGCCGCGGTCCAGGGTCTTGATGGCCCCGCGCTCCTGACGGACCGCCTTGGCCGGCTCGGAAACCGTATCGGCTGCCTGACGGCCACTCCAGCGTGTGGCGGGCTGCCCAGCCTGCTGAGCCGCCTGTTTCTCCGCTTGTTTTTTCGGCTGTTCGGCTGCGGCTTTCCGCTTTTGGATTTTCTCCTTGAGCTGGGAGATATTCTCCTTAGTCGTCTGAACCCCTCTGCGGCCCTGTTTATCAAACTGGTGAACCGCTTCATGGGTGACGTTATCCACCCCAGCGGAAAGGCGGTCGGACGCATATTCACCAGGAGAGCTTTCCTCCGCATACAGGCTGTGGTCGGCCTTATCCTTGGTGCGGATATATGCCTCCTTCATCCGTTCAGAAGCAACCGCCGCTTTATCAATCGCTTTAATGCCTTTTTTCGCAGAAACTCTTGTTTTTATACCCTTGCCCATGGGCTTCACCTCCTTCCCCGGGCGGGGCCGCCCTTATTCCTCCAGCAGCTTGGCGACAACCACCATCCGCCCGTTGGTTCGGGAATACTCGCAGGTGGAAAGGGTAATGAGCTGGTCGCCGTATTCCGCAGTCACGCCCGTGTCATAGAGCGCCAGTTCCTTGCACTTGGCAATAAACTCGTCAAAATCTTCTTCCTGTTCGGCCCGGACGAAGTGGTAATACTTGAAGCCTTGCTCTGAGTAGGCCACCGTCTTAAATGCGGCGATTACCTCATACTCGCCAAAGCTGTCCAGCGTATCAAAATGAATGGTCTTGTGGTCCTGGTAGAAATCCTCACTCTCGTACTTGCACAGATCGGAGAACATACTGCCGTTGTTCATGTGATGGCCGTACAGCATCAGATTGTCGGAAATGCCGACGTCGCAGTTTTCCTGCATATAGGGCACCCCATAGCTGCTGTACGACTTATCAAAAGCGTGCTTCAGATAGAAGTTGGGGTTATCCTTGGTCTGCATGACGGGATAATCAATCCGGGTGCCGGGAATAGAAATCCAGCCCACCAAATCGCTGTTCTTGGCGTACACATCCGCATACTTTTCAAAAGCCGTGAGTTCTTCCGGCTCCTGGGCCGGGTCATCGGCCAGCTCCAGCGCGGGCAACTCCACATCTTCCTTGACCAGCCCGGCCACCTCGTCAAAGGCTTCGGCGCTTTGCTTTTGGTCCAGATATTCGCGGGCCAACATAGCCCCGGAGAAAAGGAACAGGGCGGCACAAAAGGCCGCCCCAGCGATCATCAGTCTGCTTTTCACTTTGTCACTCATATTTCACCCTCCTGTACTTATCGTGCCTGTTCCTTGCTGGCCGCTTGGCGGCGCTGCCCGGCCTGGGCCGATCTCAACCCCTGCAGTTCGGTTTTCACCGATGAGCGCCCGCCATTGATTCGCTCCACCGTGAGCGCCATGTCGCGTTCCATTTCCGAAAACACCTTGCCGCAAGACAGCACAAAGCTCCGCAGCTTGGCAAGCACACCCTTATCCGCAGATAATTCCTTGCTTTCCTGGGGTTCCTTTCCCGTAAGGGCAAGCCCGGCGTTTTTGATGTGGCCACCCGCCTGGTGCAATTCTTCCCGCATGGAGTCCAGTCTCACAGCGAGTTGCCCCATGCTTTTTTCCGAATGGGCAAAGCCCCGTCCCATCCGGGAAAGAACTGAGGGGATGTGCAGGGCCTGGGCCGCATGGCACAGGGCAGAGCGCCCTTTTTCCCGGAAGGTCTGCACCATCTGCTTTGCAGATGAAATGAGGTTTTCCTTTGCCGTGGAAACCATCACTTTGGTCTGGCGGACTTTACCCTCCACAGTGTCCGCAAGCTGGGAGCACCGTGCGCGGATTCCCTTGTCGTGGAGCTTGCCCACCTCCAGGCGCATTTCCTTCATTTCGTCCATCATCTGGGACAGCTTTTCTTCCATACCGTCGATATAGCCCACCAGGGCCTGTACTTCTTCCTTCTGCTTTTGAAGCCCGCTCTGTTCCAGAACGGAAATCAGGTCTATGATCTGCGGGTGGTCCCGCAACGTAAGAGCCGGTTCAGCCATTGTTCATTCCTCCATTCTCAAACGTATCATCGCGCCGGTTCCGCCTGCTTTCTTACAGGGGGCAGCTCCCGGCAGTATTTCGGGTAACGGATTTTCACGCCTTCCATAAAGTAGGGGGCGAACTCGCAGCAGAACAAATCCTCCGGGGAATAGGCGTTGCTGTGCTCCGGGTCGGTATAGCCGTTCCAGAGATTAAAAGCAAGGCGGCACACCCGGACGGTGCCGCTGGTCTGCCAGCCGCCGTGCATACCATCCGGCTCGATACAGTCCTGCTTGAAGTCAAACATCTGGCGGATGTTTGACCGCGTTTCCGGGGCAATCCCCATCACATAGAAAAAGGCCCGGTGGTAACAGTCGTTCCTCCGAGCCTCGCTCATCATATCCAAAAAGAAATCCCGGTGTTCCGGGGACGCAAAGCGAAGATTGCTCATACCGGCACCTCTTCGCCGCCGAATACGCCTTCACCGGGCTTGGTCGTCATCAGGGCATAGAGCTTGGTGTCACGGGGGAATCGGTTGATGAACGGCACCAGGGCGCTGCCATACCGGATGAGGCCGCAGCCAGCGTCCGCATTGGTGACATAGCTCATCTGCTCGTTGGAGATATTGAGGAGCTTCGCCAGCTTTGCCCGGTCGGACGCCGCCTGGTTCAGCATGACGATAAACTCCGAGTTAGAGAGCATGGTGCTGGCCTGGACGGAATCCAAAAGGTACTCCACGTTCTGGGTGATAGCAGTCGGGTAGGCCCCACGCTTTCTAAACTGCCTCCATGCGGAATTAAAGAAAATGCCGCTTTGCTCATTCTCAAACATCACATGGAACTCGTCGATGAACACATGGGTGCGCTTGCCCCGTTTCCAGTTGAGGGTGACGCGGTTGAGGATCGTATCGGTGATGACCAGGGAACCGGCAGGCTTTAGCTGCTCGCCCAGGCCGTGGATGTCGAACACCACATAGGGCTTGTTCAAATCCACCGTGCTTTCCCGGCCAAAGATGTCCAGGGAACCGGTGGTGTAAAGCTCCAGGGAAAGGGCGATCTCCCTGGCCTTATCCTCCGGCTGCTCCAGCAGTTTTTGACGCAGGTCGCAGAGGGTAGCCACCCTCCCGGCATTCTCCGCCTCCGGGTACACCAGGGCGGTGCAGCGGTCGATGATGGATTTATGCTGCGGCCCCACGCCGCGCTTGTCGATCTGCTCGATGAGGGACATGACAAACTGGCTCTTTTCCACGATGGGGTTTTGCTCACCGTAGCCCTCCACCATATACATGGCGTTGAGGCGGTCCTTGCCGCCTGCCACCAGATGGGCCACCGTCGCTTTCTCCCGGCCCAGGGCTTTGACGAGTGCGCCAAATTCTCCCTCCGGGTCACAGATCAGGATGTCGTCATTTGCGTAATCTGGGTGGAGCATAAGAAACGCGATCAGCTCCTTGGCGCTGAAGGACTTGCCCGCGCCGGGGACGCCCAGCAGGAAGGCCGACTGGTTCAAAAGGTTCGCCTTGTTGCACATGATGAGGTTGTGGGAAATGGCGTTCTCTCCAAAGTAAATGCCGCCCTTATCCTGGATCTCCTGGACCTTGAAGGGGATGAATACGGCCAGGGATTCCGTGGTGAGGGTACGGAAGGCGTTGATTTTCCGCACCCCGATGGGCAGGGCGGTGTTCAGGCCATCAAGCTGCTGGAACTTGAGCACCGCAAGCTGGCACATGTGCTTTCGCGCCACGGAAAGCACCGCTTCGGTATCGCTGTCAAGCTGCTCCTTGGTGTCGGCGGTGATGGCCAGGGTCATCACCGCGAACATCATCCTCTGGTCGCGGGTGGTGAGGTCATCCAAAAACTCCTTGCTTTCCTTGCGCTGCAATTCCATATCGTAGGGGACCACAGCAGAGAAGTTGTTGTTGGCGTTCTGGCGGCGCTGCCAGTTGGTGATGTTGGTTTCCACACCCAGCAGGCGGTTTTCCACCTCCCGCACGGCCTCATCCGTGGGAACCGGCACAATGTCGATGGAGAACATCAGATTTCGGTTGAAATCGGTAAGCTCCGTCACCATGTTATCCTTAATATAAGAGGCGTAGTCTTTGAGGAACAGCACCCGGCAGAACTTGCCGCCCAGCTTCAGATAGTCGCTCTTTTTTTCGATCCCGTCCGGGCAGATATAGTCCTTGAAGCTGTGGCCCCGCTTCATCATTTCACGGGCATTGAAAACAAACTCGGATTCCTCGCCTTGGCGGTAGAAGTCGTGCAGGATACGCAGGCGCTCGGTGGCGTCCAGCTCCACGCACTTGGAGCCAAGGGCCGCAAAGTGGGAAATCAGGTCGGCTCCCACACGAGAAAAATAGGCGCGGGCCTCCTCAATATCCTTCTTCACCACGGAGATGGTGATATACTTTTCCTGCATAATGCCGTTGGCTCCGGTGGCTTTATCCAGCAGCATTTGGTTATATTCCCCCCGGTACTCATCCCGGAAATCCCCCTGCATGGGCATGAGGATGGACGTTTCAAAGTTGGCCTGATTCATACGGCGGTTATTGATGGTGATTTTCGTCACCGCACCGGAATCCAGGGAATTGAGCAGCTCCGAATAGGTGAGGAACATGGATTCCTTGTCCTCGCGGCTGGCCACCAGATAGTTGATGTCGCTGAATTTATAGGTTTTGGAGAACTTGTTCCCCACAAGGAAGATGCCGTCCGGCCAGATACGGCGGACGGGGATCACATCCTGCACCTTCCGGGGGACGGTGTAACGCTCCTTTTCCTGCTTGGACATGGTTTTGATGGTCTTAATCATGCTTGGCCTCCTTCCGTTTGCTAAAGTGTTTCGGCTCCTTCCGGCGCTTCTTGCCGGGCCGCCCGGTTTGCAGCTCCTCGATGGTATCTTTCAGGGCCGCATAGTAGTAGTTGCTGTCCTCGAACTTAAACTCCTTCGGCTCCAGCATTTCCGAGCGCAGCCACGCCCAGATAAATTGTTCCGCCGTCATACCGTGATAGGTGATGAACCCCAGCATGGCAAAGGGGGCCGCCCCCAAAATGCACATCCAGGACAGGGTTTCCACCCCAAAGTAGGGGCGCAGGATAAAGTAAAGGCCCACGGCCACGCTGCAGGCGAGGACAGAAAAGATGAACTGCCGCATACTCAGCCCGAAAAACATGGATTCGGTGTAGTTGCGGATTTCCCGGTTGATCTTGACTTCCAAAATATCACCTCACAATCACATCGCCGGTTTCCAGGTAAACAATGCTGCTCTTGGGTATATAGGCAAAGCCCAGCAGCCGGTCGCCCACGGTAAAAATCTCGTCTGGGGCTGCTTTGGAGAAGTGCCCACAATTCCCTTTTCAGCGGGCAGGTCGTAATCCTCCACCATTGGGATGGCGGTTCCATCAATCAAGTGCAGCACATAGGTTTGATAACGCATTTATTTTCCTCCTTTTTTACAGGCCCATCATCTCGCGCACCACGCGGTCGGCCATTTTCACCGCGCCCACGAGGACAAGCATATTAAAGACCAGCTCCCCGATATAGCTCCACACCTGGGTGACTGCCGCCGCATTGGGGTCAATAGCAGGCGGGGCCGCCGCGAACAGGGAAAAGATGATACAGGCCAGCACAATGATGGCCCCTTCCAGACACACGGCGGCATAGCTCTTGATAAAACTCTTGCCCACGTTTTGGGTCGGTTCCCCGGCGAAGGTGGACAGGGGCACCGGCGCGATGGCCGTGTATAAATAGAGCTTAAAAAACCGCCCGTAGACGGTCATTATCATAATGAAAGACAATATCGTGATAAACAGCCCGCCAATGAGCGTCACCGCCCAGAGGGGGATACTCTCGAAAAAGCCGCAGCTTTCCACCGCCGTGACAATCTCCTGGGGGAGAACCGTCTGCTGCGCGGTTCCAAAGCCCGCCGCGTTCATTATTGTTGAAACGAGGCCCTGGACGATATTAAAGAGGGCCATCATCAGCTCCAGCCCATAGGTCACGACACCTTTGGCAATGGCGAACCGGATAAACAGCTTTAAGGCGTGCTCCGGTTTCTTTACCTCGGCAAAGCTGCCGCAGGTACGCATGACGCCCACTACAAAGAACAGCACCAAAAGCGCAAGGCCAATGGCCCGCACCGCGTCGTGGATGTTGACAATGACGCCCCAGATGGAGCCACCCTTAAACTGTTCCGGGCTTTGGGTGATGAGCTGCCAGATCTCGGACAGGTACTTGTTCCAGGTGTCGAGGGCATTTTGCAAATTTTGAACAACCCAGTTATCGGACATTCAACAACCTCCTTTCCGGCAACGGTAAGGGGCAGGCCGCCATGGGCCTGCCCCCACACTGCCGTTATTAGAATCAGCCGGTAATCAGGGTCAAAATCTCCTTCGCAAACGTAATCACAACACCGCCGGCCAAGGTGAGAAAGCCGTTAGCCCTCTGGCTGGGGTCATGGCTTTTCAGAGAAAGGCCGATCTGCACGACGCCGAAGCCCAGCAGGATCATACCCACGGCGCGGATCAGGCCGAAGATGAAATCACTGAGGTTGTTGATAACAGTCAACGGGTCGCTGGCGGCAAAGGCCGTAGTGGTGCAGCAGCACAGCATGAGCACCAGGGCTGCATAAACAGCAAAGGCGCTCCGGCTCTTTTTTCCCATGGGCAGGCTGCGGGTTTCTTTCTTCTGCTTGCTTTCCTTATGAAACAGTTTCATTTTTGGTGTCCTCCTTAAATTGAAAGATATTCTCCATGTCCTCATCGGACAGAAGTTCGTAAAGGGTTTCCGGCTCCTGGATATTGGCAAGGTCGCCGGGGGTGAGGCGGCCAATGGTCATATCCGCCACGGCGTTTTCAGTGCCGCCGTGGGAATAGACAGGCGCGCCGCCATCGGTGGTGTACTTGATGTTGGGATGTTTCAAAAGGTCATACTTTTCATCCATCAGCGGCGCTTCGCCACGGATAAAGAGCAGGGCCAGGTTATTGTCCAGCATACGGACCTCATCGGGCGTCATCAGCTCCCGGCCCGTGATCTGGTTGTTGGTGGAGTAGCTGCCGGAATGCCCGGTGCTCTTGCCGTAGGTGTCCAGCCAGAGGGTGCTTTTCCCCAGGTAGTTCTCAGAGATCAGCTTGTGAGTGGACGTTTCATTGCCGCCCAGGTACAAAAATTCATCACAGTTGCCGATGATGGATTCCCATTGCTTTTCAAACAGCGCCTTGAGCTGGGCAATGTTCTGAATGATGATGGAAACGCTGATATTCCGGGAGCGCATGGTGGCCAGCAGCTTGTCGAAATCATCCGGCAAGCTCACGTTGGCGAACTCATCCATGAGAAAATGCACCGGTACGGGCAGGCTACCGCCGTGTACCCGGTCGGCAGAATAAAAAAGTTCCTGGAAAGTGCTGGCATACAGCAAACTTACCAAGAAATTGAAGCTGGCGTCGTTGTCCGGGATGAGGGCAAAGAGTGCCACTTTTTTCTCGCCCAGGCTGGAAAGGTCCAGTTCATCCGTGGCGGTAAGAGCCGCCACCGAAGAAAGATTGAATTTTTCCAGGCGGGACGCCAAGGTGATTTGGATGGATTTCAGCGTTTTGGCAGAGCCGGAACGGTAATCCTTGTAATACTTCACAGCGATGTGATCCGGGGAGCGCATTTCCAGCCGGTCAAACAGTTCGTCAAGCGGCGATTGGTAGGAATCATCATCCTCCCGCACCTCCCCGGCTCGGAGCATCTCCATAATCATGGGGAAATTCTTCTCATCCTCCGGCGCTTCGTACCACAGATAAAACACCAGCGCCATGAGGAGCATACTGGCCGCAGTATCCCAGAAAGGGTCGTTGGACTGGCTCCCTTTCGGAGTGGTGGCTTTGAAAAGGTTCGTCACCATCTTCTGCACATCGTTGTCGGATTTCAGATAGGCAAAGGGATTGTAGCAATGGCTTTTCTCCATGTTCAGAAGGTCCACCACCTTGATCTCATAGCCCATCTGTTCCAACAGGCCGCCGCAGTCACGAAGCAGTTCCCCCTTACAGTCCAAAATAAAAAGGGACGTATTGCATTGGCAGATGTTCACTTTGGCGTAGAACCGACTTTTTCCCGCACCACTGCCGCCCACCACCAAAGTGTTGAGGTTGCGGCGGTGCTTCCGGCCATCCAGCCCCATGCGGACGTGCTGGGTAAAAATGCGGTTTTTGAACGGATCCTTGTCCCGGTATTTCTTATTCACGGCCCGCGGATCGCCCCATTTGGCGGAACCGTGTTCTTCACCTCGTCTGTAATTGCGCCGGGAAGAAAGATAAATGCCAATGCCCAGCCCATAGGCGGCAATAAAAATGAGGACAGTTTTTACACTGTCCTCACACCACACGATTTTGAATGGATTGTTCATTGCCGCAGGCAGGGCGCTGACGATCTCCGAAAGTCCCCCGGAAATGGCAGGCGCAATCAGCAGGGCGAACCAGATCACCGGGACCAGCCCCAGGGCATAGAGCCAGGGGCCGCCCGCCTTATTATCTGGCTTCATCCCGGCGCTTCGCTTTCTTGTCTTTTTGGGCTGGGGCGTCAATGGTTTTCAGCAGAACGTCCTCCACCGGGCCGGGGTCACGCTGTTCCTCCAGCATATCGTTGCGCAGTTCGTTGAGGGCGCGAATCATGATCCCATGCTCATAGCTGTCCAGGGTGAGGACGACTTTTTCCTGTTTTTCCATGGGTCTACTCCTCCTTTACCGTTCCTGTTCCTTCTGCTTGCTGTCGCGGGTGAGGCCCATAGCCCTGGCCATACGGCCATTGAGGGATTTGAACGTATCCCGCATATCGGTGAGGGCAGCAGGAATATCCTCCCTGGGGACCTGCCCCTGAAACACGCCGTCCAGTTTGGAAATCTCATACTCTTTGGCGTCCACGCCATACCGCTTGCAGAGCATATAGCTGACAGCATAGGCTTTGTAGCCATCTGTCTCTCTGGAATAGCCGTCCATGCTTTGGGCAAGCTGCACGTTGGCAACCTCCAGAGAAACACAGCGGAAGATGTCCGGCGCGTCCATGCCCTTTTTCACCAGGATGGCGTTCTGCTCTGCAGAAAACATGGCCCCACGGCCCTGTGGCAGTTCCTCCACGGCCCGGATGGGCACCGGGGAACTGGCAATCAGGCCCTTTAAGAGCAGACGGTCATCGTAGCGCACCTGGGGCTGAACCTGATCCCGCGCCGTAGTCTGGGAAATATCATAGACTTCCTTGGCGTAAAAGTTCTGGCCCACGCTGCCATCCTCACGCCGGTATGCCTTGCCCGGCTCCAGAATGATGATGGGCAAACGCTTCTCATCCTCCAAAATCTCGATCCCCTGGGCGTGCCACTCCTTGTAGCCGCCTACACGCACCGCGTCGGGGCATTTATCCCCAATCAGAAGTGCATTGCGAGCAGAGTGGAAGGGAAAACGGCTCTGCACATCCAGATATGCCTCCATACTGCCCGTACCCTCGGAGAACTCTCCAAAAATCCGGTCCAAGGTGGCATAGGCTTCTTTTCGCTGTTTTTCCTCCCGGATCTGCCACCACTGGCGCTTGGGGCGCTCTTTCTGGCTTTCCTGCTTTTGCGGCGCGGCCTCCGCCTGGGGCTGCTGTTCAAACAGATCGTCAAAATTATTCATCACAGATTACCTCTCTTTCGATTTGGGCTTCTTTTTGGGTTTGGGCGGCTGGTGCCGGGTTGTTTTCTGAGCCGCCTTCTTCTGGGGTGCAGCCGGCTCCTCGGCCCTGGCAGCCTCCGCCTCCTTCTTCCGCTGGGCCTGGATGTCCCGCAGCTCCTGCCGGACGGAAGGCTTCTCGGCTCCATCAGAAGTACCCCTTGCGGACTTGCTGCTGCTCTCGGAGATAGGCTCGGACGGAGGGGATTTTTCCGCCGCTGGGGCAAAAGGGGCGTTCTTCTCCGCTGCCGGATTTTCCGGCTGGGCTTTTTCTTTCTGGGTGGGCTTTTCCATCAGCTCATCCAAAAGCTGGTCGTCCACACTCTTTTCCGGCATGGCCTGCTCCGGCGCGGCGGGTTCGCTGCCGCGCTGTTCGCGGGATTTCTCAATATCCTCCTTGATCGAAGCCGTATCCACAACGGTGAGCTTGAACTTCTCCACGATCCGGTTGGCTCTGGCAGCGTCATCCTCGAACACCAGAATGTCGATGGTGTCGTCGCCTTTCTTCACCGGGATGGGCGCATAAAGAATCCCGTACCCCTTGGCTTGCTTGGCAAACTCCGGGCAATCCTCCTTCTTGATGGTGTAAACCTTTAAGGGGCGCTTCTCCCGCAGCATGGCTTCAATGCGGGCTTTGCCCTTGGTCTTTTTCTGGTCTTTCAGAACCGTGTAAAGGGCGGCGGCCAGATTTTTAGCAGCAGAACCGGTGATTTTGAGGGCAAATTCAGCGCCCTCCAGGCTCATCCGTACCACTTGCTCCGCCGCGTCGCCTGAGTTATACATCAAAAATCATCTCCTTCCTGGGGGAGCCGCCCGGCCCTGCTCCGGCTCCTGGCGGGCTTTCTCATCCCTGCCGGAGACTTCCTCACGGGCGGCCTGTATCTTATCCTTGATGGAAGTGGAGCGCAGGGCAATATCCCCGCACAGCTTCACCTCCCGGCGCAGCTCCTTGATCTGCGCAGATAGTTTGGAGATCTCAGCCCGGATATACTCCTGCCTGGCAGGGTCGGCCAGCACTGCCTTGGTGCGAAGTTTCCGGTACAGGCTTTTCCGCTGTTCCGTCAGGCCGGCAAACTGAGATTTCACATCGGACCGATAGGCGTTAAGCTGCTCCAGGGTGTCAATGCGGTGGCGGGAAAGAAGGCAGGCTTCATCGGTAAGCTCCTGCGCCCGGATCAAATCCTCCCGCAGTGCATGAGGCACCCGCCTGGGCGGGCGGTTCTGCTTTTGGGGGAATACCCCCAGCAGATAGCAGTAGTGGAAGTAGAGGGCGCGGAACCCCGTCACCTTTTTGGCCTGTTTCAAATCCCCGTGTAGCCTGCACCGAAACGGCTCCGGCCTGTGTTCCCGCTGGGGGCGGCGCTGGGCTAAAATCCGCCTGCGGATGTTCTCCATCGAGTAGTCCTCGCCAAAGTTACGCATGAGCTTGCGTCCACGGGGGTAATTCGGCGGGCGGACCGTAATATCCTTGCCCACCTTGACGTCATAGCCCATCTGCCGCAGATGATAAAAAAACTGCCGTTCCGTCATAGACTGGCGGATGGCAGTATCCACATCGGCTTTGATGAGGGAGAGATAGGTGGGGCGGCCTTCCTGCTCGGCCCGCCATTCCCCGTAGTGCTTGGATTTTCCCCGCTGGGGGTTCTCAATGACAGAAAGCCCATACTCGCGGCACAGCCGGTCGGATTCCCGCTGCATATCGAAATAATCCTGCTCGGTACGATGGTACTTGATGCCGTCCACGAAGGAAACCGTGTTCACTACAAAATGATTGTGCAGATGATTTTCCCTGTCCAGATGGGTAGCCACCAGCACCTGGTATTTTTCACCCCACAGCTTTTTTGCCAGGGCAAGGCCGATCTCATGGGCCAGCTCCGGCGTGGCCTCGCCGGGGGCAAAGCTCTGATAGCCGTGGTAGGCCACAGTCCCGTCCTCCTTTCCGAAACGCTTTTTTACCGCTATCATCTCATCGCGGGCCGTAGAGGGGCTGCAATTCACCCCGGAAACAAACTGCCGCATGACCGTTTCGCCTTCGCTTTCCACCGTCTTGCCTGTTTTTTGCTGCTGGACGGCATACTCGATCACATCGGATAGGCCCTGGGCCTCCTTGCCATCCATATCCTGCTTTTCAAAGAAATCAGGATTTTCGGTCTTATCTGGATTCTCGATATAGATGAGAACCTTGCCCAGCCAGCCGTTCACCCGCCAGATAGACGTGGTAGCCACGTCACACCGCGCTCCGCTTGCCGCTTTTGCCGCAAGCGTCAAAAGGCTCACCGCTTCGCGGGTGCTCCTTCTCCCCACGAAGCAGGCTTCGCGGGGACCCCTTCGTGTCCATAGCGCGGGGAAGGATCACCGCTTTGGTGATGTCCCGGACGAGCTGGTCGAATTTTCGCATTTCCTCATCATAGCGGCGCTCATCAATGACGCCCAGCACATGGGCTTTCTGGGCGATCTGGTTGAGGTTGCCGCCAATCCGGTGAAGCTCCCGCATAAAGTCGTAGTAGGCGGGCGGCGGCGCGTCCTGGGGAACCAGGCCGTTCACCAGATGGCGCAGGTACGCCTCACGGGAAAGGCCGCTGCGCTTTACTTTTTTGTTGAAGGCTTCCGCCTCTTTTTTGTCCAGCCAAAACTGTACGTGTACGTTGCGTTTTCTCATTCTTCCGAATCCTCCTTTCTGCCTATGCGGTTGATTTGAAGCAGGCACATAATCAGCACGCCGACCACACCGCCCAGCAGAAATCCAATGGCGAAAAACAATCCTTCCATGAAAACCTCCATCCTTTCAAAAGGGGTATTAGGGGGCGTTCCCCCTAACAAGCGGCCTTTGTGGTATCACAAAGGCGATGCTTGCTGGTACAGCTACATTCCATTCCCCTGCGGGGAATCCGGGACAGGCGAAAAAAGAACTCATCGCTCGCCCCGGTCACGGAAATACCGCTTGGCATGGAACTCCACGCCGGTAAAATGGCTGGCGTCCAGAACGACTTCGCCGCGTTTCCATTGGTCCCTGGCAAACTGCTCGGCCTCCTCCCGGCTGTTTGCCGCCACCTTCATTTTCACCTCCAGCGTTTCCCGGATGGTAACATCATAATGGTTCATCACTCACGCTCCTCTCTAAAAATGGGCAGCAAAAAAGAGCGTCCATTTTCAGAACGCTCTCCAAAAAAGAGATTCGTTTTTACCGCGCCTTCTCCTGTTTCAGATGACGGGTGGGGATTGCCAGCAGCTTACGCACCCGGCTCTCCAAATGCTTCTCAATGGCCTGCAAATGTTCTTCCGGCAGGCCCAGGCTTTCGTGGCGCTTGAACCGGAACCCGATCATGCGGCGAAGCTGCTCTTTCTGCTTTGGCCCCATGACCTCTGCACACACTTCCTCATAGGAGATGTTGTAGGGGTTAGAACGGGTTTTTGCATACTCGTCCAGATTCGCATAATCTTCCTTACCGGCATAGCAGAACAGGGACAGCCCATTGTCAAAAATGGGGGCGGGCGCAATAATGTTGCCGCTGTGGTTATCCCGCAGGACGCCAAAGTTTCCAAAGTGGCGGTCCTCATTGTAAATCAGAGCGTCAAACACCAGCATACTGCGGATTTGCTCGGAAAACTCCGGCCCCAGCTTGTCGTAGTAGGCAAGGCAGGCGGCAATGCCCCCGGTTCGGACAATGCGCCCGATGGGGATATAGGCTGTGTCGATGTTGGTAAACAGGGCGCACTTAGAGGCGGTAATGCCTTTCCAATTCTCCAGGTCATAATGCACGGCGTTCAGACGCATGGTTTCCGCAATCTGCGAAGCATAATACTCGCAGTACGGCTCCCGGCCCGCATTGGACGCGCCGGTCGTGCCGCCCTTGTAGAGATAAATCCCATCGTGCTCCACATATCGCCACGCCTTGGGCAGCATACCGCCTGTGGTCAGCTCCGGGGATGTGGTAAACGCCTGCCTGCTCCCGCCTGCGCCGGTATAGGCCACCAGCGCCAGTATCTCGGAAAAGCGATTTTCGTAAAGATTGTATTGGGAGAATCCCCCCTCAAATCCTTCCGGCACCACCCAATAGCTGTCGTTGAGCGACAGCCCCTTGCACACGTCGATGATTCCCTTGGTGTCGTTGTGGCTGAGGCCAAGGGTTTTCAAAATCTCGTCCACAAAGGCGCGGTTTTTGGGGATAACCCGCCGCTCCAGCCAATGAATGACGCCCTCGCCGGTGCGCTCCATATCCAAAGGCAGCAAATGGGCCTGCTCCTCGTTGGTGTATAAGATTTCAGCCACAAGGCCGGACAAGCCCTGCTTTTCCATGGAAAAGCGCATTAGCTCCGTATCATAAATGCGGAGACTGTAAACATTACTCATAGGCTCCTCCTTGTCGTTCAGTTCCAGTGAAACATCCTTTCCCAGCGCCGAGGCGATTTTTAAGATCATATCAAGCGTGGGGTTCTGTGTCCCACTTTCCAGGCGGTTAATGCCGGAACGCTGGATTCCCAGCCGCCTTGCCAGTTCTGCCTGGGAAATGCCCTGCTCCAGACGGGCCTCCACAAGCTGGGATATGATTTTCTGCCGTTTGCGCAGTTCATCCATACTCTCACCTCACTGCTTTAATGTTAACATATATGATAACAATTTGCAAGAGGGAGAATCTGTCGAAGCTGCAAAACTGGCAACTCACCGCTCCGGCTCTTTGCTGTGGCTGCCCCGAATGGGAATCCCCAGCCGGTGGCACAGAAAATCATTCACATCCTTTCCACGGGGCGGCGGTTTGTTCTCCACACGGTAGCCCTCCGGCATGACAGCCATGATTGCCTTGGCCGCCAGCCGGCCAGCCGTGTCATTGTCCAAATGGAGATAGACGGTTTTCACATGGGGGTGGTCATCCAAAAATCGGGTGAGGGCCACCGGCAGCTTGCTTTCCTCCATCTTTTTCTTCGGCTGGTACACCCCGGCCAGGGACAGCAGATTGTGCCGCCGCCAGTCAATCCCGTCCAGCTTGCAGAGAGTGGCATAGGACATCACATCAATGGCGCACTCGCACAGATGGACTGCCGGATTTTCCACGCAAGCGGGCAGGGCGAAGGAAAAGTGCTTATCACTGCCGCTTAAATCCCCGTGGAACCGGGCTTCACTGATTCCCCGCAGGCAGCCGAACCGCGCCTTGCCATCCTTGTCGAAGCCCACAAAAACCACGTTGCTGTGGCCCTTGTTCCGGCTCTCATAAATCCGCCCGGTCTGAACGCAGTAGTCCAAAATCTCCTGGTCAATGCCCCGGCCTTTGAGATAGGCCATCATCGCCCGATTATCCGGGGCGGCCTGGGGCAGAAGCAGGTGCTTGGGCTTTTCCTCCTTCGGCGCTGGCACAAAGGAAGGCGGCGGGATGGCAGCCCTTCCGGAGATAGTTTCCATGGCCTCCAAAAAGGAATAGCCGTTGACCTTGATGAGATAGTCCAGCGCACTGTAACCGCCAATCCCGCGGGAAAACCAGCACCATTTGCCGTTGGAAATCCGCAGGCTGTCATGGGTCTTGGTACAGTAGACGTTGCCGGACACATGGACCAGCTCCTGGGGTTCGCAGGTTTGCAGGTAGGTGAGCAGGTCCACCTGCCTTGCCCGTTCGATGGCTTCTGAATCGTAAAAAGGCATAAAAAAATACAGCCCCCTTCACATAGCCATAGATTAGCCGCCCCATGTGGGGTAGCTGACTATGTAAAAGGGGCTGTACTCTTTTCAGATATGGAAAAAGCCGACTGGATTGCTCCAATCGACTTTCTGCATATACTTTTGCGATTTATATGCAGATATGAATGGGGAATGTGCAGTTTTGGGCGGCAGCTTTAAGCCATATCCAAAAACTCCAAGAATTTCAATAGTTTTTACTCCTAATCCGTAAAAACTTGTTTTGTTCAAGACCTTTTTGGGGGTGCGAATGAATTTGGATATGTAAAAGCGGCATGGATTTTTCCATGCCGCCCAAAAAACTATTCAGTTTTGAAAGCGCCGATTTTCTTCAGATAGGCAAATCCGTCTGCATGGCCCCGGAAGTAGATGTGTTCCCGTTCCATATTATCGGCCCGCATATACAGCCGGATAAATTCTTTCAAGGCTTCATGCTCCTCAGCGGTAAAAGAAAGTTCTCCCTTGCCCTCCAGCAGAGCGCCAATCACAAGATTTTGGCGTTTCAGTTCCTCCATCTGGGCCTTCAACTCGGTATATTCCGGGCTGGCAGCCGCCAAATCCATCACGATGTCGCTGTCGATTTCAGAAAACTGCTCGGAAATGCGCTCCGGGAGCAGGCAGTAGCTATCGTCCATCTATCATCGTCCATCTATCATCACCCCTTATCACGATTTTTATTATACTATACCTGCCCCGCAGCGCAATGGCAAATGTGCAATCACCTTTCTTTCTGCGCTTTGGCTTTCTGTTTGGCTTCGGCGGCCCTGGCCTGTTCCTGGACAGTATCCCATACCGTATCCATATAAGAGGTTTCCTGGTTCTCCCACCTCTCAAAAATCTGCTTCAAGGGCTTGTCAGATTTCAGCAGCGCCCTGGCCTGACTATCCTCCAGATCGTGGTATTCAAGAGACATCAGGATGTCCTCCCGCACCGTGTACTCATAGGCATGGTTCAAAATCTCAGCCGGCGGTTGGGAGAGCAGCCAATCCCGGAACTGCTCCTGTTCCGCAAACATTTTCTCATAGAGCCTGGTATTTAATTCTTCGTTGGTCATCGTATCCTCCTTTACCGTGCCAGCTCCGCAACCCTCCGGGCAGGCACATCCTCGCCCTCGTCTGGGGTATCGTCCATCAATGTTTTGTCCTTCTCATCCATGTTGAGCAGAATATTCAGCTCTTTCAAACGGGCTGTTTTCTCCGCCAGCTCCTCCTCGCGGGCAAAAGGTGTAGCCAATTCCGTGCGGGCGTTTTCAAGCTGGGCCTTGGTTTCCTCCAGGCTGTTCTGCTCGGCCTGCAGGCTGCCTGCAAGGTTTTCCAGAGCGTTGTCCAGGCGGGTGATATTGCCGAACACATCCGCCCCCAGCGTCACCGTATGGGAAAGAGTGCCTTTGAGCGTGATCCGATACTCGTTGCTCCTGCCATCATAAGCCAGCACCATGGAAAAGCCCCGGTACTGCCCCAAAAGAACAGCGTCGGAACCTGTCATACGGGTGCAAACATCAATGATAGCCTTGCCGGCGCCCTCTTTTTCGGTGTAGTGCCTGCCATCCACCTCCATGCCGCAGAAGCCCTCCTGGGCCTTGGGGTGGGCCGCCGCCAGCGCCACATCCTGCTCATAGCCCGCGATCCGTTCCGTGAGCCGGGTGATTTCCTCCGGGTATTTCCGATACACCAGTTCCTCCAGAGCGTACACCTGGTTCAAGTGGCTGGCTTTCAGCATATTGAGCCGCGCCACCTCCATATCCAGGTTGCACTTCTCGATAATAAGTGGGTTGCCGGTGGCCAATGCCTTGATTTCCGAATAGCTGAGGGCAGTTTCATCTACATCATCCGCCACACGGACGGGGGCCTTGCTGGTCATGATCTGGGCGATGAACTTCTGCTTGTTCTCCACAAGCTGGTAGAGGTAAGCGTCAAAAGTGCCTTCCGTTACATACCGATAGATTTCCACCTCCTCATTTTCATTGCCCTGGCGGACGATACGCCCCAGCCGCTGCTGAAGGTCGGAAGGCCGCCAGGGGCAGTCCAGGTCATGCAGGGCAATGAGCTTATCCTGGACGTTAGTGCCTGCGCCCATTTTGGCCGTGGAACCCAGCAGCACCCGCACCTGCCCGGCGCGCACCTTGGAAAACAGCTCCTTCTTTTTGGCTTCGCTGTCTGCCGTGTGGATAAAGGCGATTTCTTCTTCCGGGATACCGGCGTCCATCAGTTTCTTTTTTAGGTCGTCATAAACACTGAAAGAGCCATCGGTAGTAGGTGTGGACAGGTCGCAGAATACAAGCTGGGCAGAGCGTTTTTCTTTAGTCTGTTCCCAGATGCGGAACACATTCCGGGCGCAGACAGCCACCTTGCCATTGGGGTCGTCGGCAGCGAGAGGGTTGATGAGCCGCATATCCAGCGCCAATTTCCGCCCGTCATTGGTAATGCGGAGCATATTGTCCACATGGGGGTCAACCCCACCGGCACGGATTTTCTCTGCCCGTTCCGCCAGCCCCCTTATCATCTCTTTCTGAAGCTCCGAGGGCTGGATCACTTCCGTGTGGAAGTTTGCCTTGGGAACAGGCAGACAAAGCATATCCGCTGTTTGGATGTCGGCAACCTCCTTGAAAGCAGCCATCAGCTCCGGCAGGTTATAAAACTTGGCAAACCGGGTTTTGGCTCGGTAGCCGGTGCCCTCCGGCGATAACTCGATGGCTGTAACCGTTTCTCCGAAGCTCCCCGCCCAGTCATCGAAATGGACAAGGCCCATCTCCTGCAGGAGCCTGTACTGCAAATACCTCTGGATGGTGTAAAGCTCTACCATGGAGTTGGAGATAGGGGTGCCGGTGGCAAAAATCACGCCGCGCCCGCCGGTCAACTCGTCCAGATACTGCGTTTTCATGAACAGGTCGCTGGATTTCTGGGCTTCGGTCTGGGCAATGCCGCCCACGTTTCGCATTTTTGTCGCCAAAAACAAGTTCTTAAAATAATGGCTCTCATCAATAAAGAGCCTGTCCACGCCGAGCTGCTCAAAGGTGACGGTGTCATCCTTGCGGCTCTGGTCGTTGAGCTTGGCCAGCCTTGTCTCCAGCGATTTCCGGGTACGCTCCATCTGCTTGACCGTGTAGCGTTCCGCCTTCTGTGCCTTGGCCTGCTCGATTCCTTCCAGGATTTCTTCAATCTGGCGCTCCAAAATGGCCTGCTGGCGCTCCAGGCTCATGGGGATTTTTTCAAACTGGCTGTGGCCGATGATGATGGCGTCGTAGTCCCCGGTGGCAATGCGGCTGCAAAACTTCTTGCGGTTCTGGGTTTCAAAATCTTTCTTCGTGGCAACTAAAATGTTGGCGCTGGGATAGAGCTGGAGCCATTCCGCCGCCCACTGCTCGGTGATGTGGTTTGGCACCACGATCAGCGACTTGGTGCAAAGGCCCAAACGCTTCATCTCCATGGCAGCGGCCACCATCTCGTAGGTCTTGCCCGCCCCCACCTCGTGGGCCAGCAGGGTATTCCCGCCGTAAAGGATATGGGCAATCGCGTTGATCTGATGAGGCCGTAGGGAAATTTCCGGGTTCATGCCCTCAAACCGGATGTGCCGCCCATCATACTCACGGGGGCGGACGCCGTTGAAGGTTTCGTTGTAAACACGGCACAGCAGTTCCCGGCGGTCGATGTCTTTCCAGATCCACTCGGCAAACTTCTGCTTGATGAGTTCCTGCCGGTCCTGGGCAATCGCGGTTTCTTTTTTGTTGAGGACAGGCTTTTTCTTGCCGTTCTCGTCCTCAATATAGTCAAATACCCGCACATCCCTTTGATTTAGGGTCTGCTCCAAGATGTGGTAGGCGCTCATCCGCTTGGTGCCGTAGGTGGTAATGGCTTTCACATTGCTGCGGTCGGCGTTTTTCTCCCGGATGCTCCATTGGCCGGTGGCTTCGGAGCGCAGGATTTTAATACGATCCCGCACATAGTAATTGGGGGTGAGCAGCTCCACCATGAATTGCTGGTACACCTCGATGGGCACCCAGTTCGCGCCAATGCGCACGCCAATTTCTCCAGCGCCCAAATCCTGGGGCTGAACGGCTTCCAGGGCCTCCACATTTCTGCGGGCGGTTTCCTTCTGATTGTCAGGGGCCACTTCCAGGAATGCTTTTGCCATCCGCAGCTTTTGGCGCACTTTCCCGGAAAGGTACTCATCCGCCGTGACAAGAGGATAGCGGCTCAAATCCGCCAAAGAAGGCAGGATGTCCTCCGGGTTCTCCGCACAGCGAATATCCCGGTAGATCACCCCGGCAAGCTCTTTTTCCAGTTCCTCCGGGGATTTACCCGACAGCTCTGCCATATAGTCCATATCCACACGGGCTTTTTCCGAAATGGACACCGCCAACGCTTCACTGGCTGTATCCACACTGGTGACAGCCACATGGGGCCGGATGGTGCGCCGGGTGAACATATCGGCTTTTCTTTTTAGGTTGCCCTGCTCATCCAGCACCTCCAGAGAGCACAAGAGGCAGTAGCTGGAGTCCTCCGAAAAGGCCAGCTTGTTGCCGCGACTGTTCAGCAGCCCATACTTGGCGGTGAAGCTGTCGTAAAGGGCGTTGAGCTTTTGCTGCTCGGCTGCAATATCCTCATCCGGGTAGCCTTCGGTCTGGTACTCAATAAGCCTGCGGGTACATTCCCGCAGCTCGATCATGCCACGGATACGGTTTTCCGCCGTGACGGAGACTTCCACCGGGTGCATGAGACTGTTTTCTCGGTAGTATACTTGCCCATCTGCAATCGTGTAGCTGAAATTCTTCACTGTGGGGTCGGCAGGGATGGAGCGATCTTCCTCCTCGTCCAGCTCCTCCAGCTCATAGGGCTTGATTTCCGCCTGCAAAAACTGGATGGCATTGGCAAGCTGCTCGGATAAATCTTCCCCCTCGCGGGCTTTGCAGGCGCTGTCCGGCCCGAACCGTGTGGATTCCATCACCATGTCGCCCAAAATCATCTCCGGGTGCTGCACGAAATAGCGGTTCATGCGGATTCCGTTTTCATCGGTGTCCAAATGCACCCAATCCTGGTCTAAATCGGTGATGTGGTCGCGCTTTTGCAGGAAAATGATGTCGCTGGTCACTTCCGTTCCGGCGTTCCGCTTGAAGGTGTTATCCGGCAGGCGGATGGCCCCAATGAGATCGGCGCGCTGTGCCAGGTACTTTCGGACGCTGGAGTTTTCCTTGTCCAGAGTGCCTTTGCTGGTAATGAACGCCACAATACCGCCGAGCCGCACCTTGTCCAGCGTCTTGCCGAAGAAATAGTCGTGGATCAGCCAGTGGTGCTTGTCGTACCGTTTATCCAGCACTTTGAAATCCCCAAAGGGGACGTTGCCCACGGCTACATCAAAAAAGCTGTCGGGCATTTGCACAGTTTCAAAGCCGTTTACGGAAATGTTGGCATTCTGGTAAAGCTGGCCCGCAATCCGCCCGGAAATGGAATCCAGCTCTACGCCATAGGCTTTGCTGCCCGCCAAATCTGTGGGGAGCAAGCCAAGGAAATTACCGGTGCCGCAGGATGGCTCCAAAATGTTCCCTTGGGTAAAGCCCATCTGAGCGAGGGCCTTATAGATTCCCCGGATGACCACAGGCGGCGTGTAAAAGGCGGTGAGGGAGCTGGCCCTGGCCGCTGCGTATTCCTCCGAATCCAGCAGAGATTTCAGTTCCTCATAATGGGGGCTGGTTTGTTCAAAGCAGTTTGCAAGGCCGCCCCAGCCCACATAGCGGGACAGGATTTCCTGTTCTTCGGGCGTGGCCAGCCGTTCCTCAGCTTCGATCTGCTTCAAGGTGCGGATGGCGGCAGCATTGGCCGCGTATTTCTCGCTGGGGGTGCCGTGGCCCAGGGCGTCATCGGTGATGTGGAAATCATGGCGCTGATCCCTGGGGACCTCCGGGTGCAGGGTTGTGAAAGTAATGCGCTCACGGCGGGGGTGCTTCGGCGGCAGTGGGAGTGCTTCTTCTTTTTTAGGCTGTAAATCGGCCTGCTCTGGGCTGGCTGACGGTTCCTCTGCGGCAGGGGCTTGTTTTGCCTGCTCAATGGCTCGTTCATCAGGGAAGTTCCCGTAAACCCGCAGCCATCTGTTCTCCTGAAGGTCATAGATACCCGCGCCATCATAGGCAAAGCCATCCTCGCCCTCCATAGTGCCGGCCACATATTTCTGCGCAGCTTGTTCGGCCTCCGCCAGCGTTTGGTAATCCAGCCGTTCATCAAAGCCATTTTCAAAGTGGTGGTACACCACCACTTCGTAAGGCGGCTCCATGCGCTGGGCATAGCGGTCGATGTCCTCCATGGTGAGCCATTCCGGTTTTTCCGGCAGGGCGTCATAGAGTTCCCGCATTTTGGCGATTTGCTCTCGCACGTTCCCAGCCCACAGGTGCTTTTCTGCCCGCCCGCCAGCGCCCAAGAAATAGTCGCAGTCGGCTTTCAGGCGGCTTAAAAGCATATAATCATTTTGTGGTGGTGTACTTTGCTGCAACAAGGGAAGGATGTCTTGGTACTTGGGATATTGTGCGAGGAAGTCCAGAACGCCCCCGTCACCGTCCCCAATATCCTGGCGCTCGGTGTAGGTGGTGCCATCTGGCATGACCACGGTAAATTTCACCTTGTCATACCCCAGGAACCGAGCATTTTCTGGGTCATCGGATTCGTACCACGCCTGCCAAGTGCCGTATTTTTCAAGAGCAGCCTTTGCACCGGCCACCTGCTCCTCATCCGCCTGTTTCATCAGGGTGTCAAATTCACGGATACCGTAGCGTTTTCCATCTTCAAACACGGGGCTTTCGCTCCACTCGCAGAAGATGTATGGCTCTATGTCGGGAGGGTATTTTCCATTGAAATAGTCCTGGTCCACAGAGGTGAGTTGGTCAAAGTCCAGTTCGGCCAGCTCATTTTGGATGAGTTCATCCAGGCTCTCATACTGCCTGCGCTCCAAAAACTGCCCGTCCAGATAACGCTCAATGCGGTAATGGACCAAGTCGGCATTGACCTGGATGGGAATTTCCTCATCCGTAACAGTGGTGTAGGCAATGCCCACCTTTTCCAGATCACTGAAATCGGCTGGACTGCCATACTCGGCCTCGCAGAAATCGTTGATAAATTCTTTGGCAATCTCCAGTGAAGCAGGTTCCGGCTCCTCGGACAAAAACTCGCGCTCAATGAAGTCGGCAACATCCTGGCTGTTACCTTTGCCGCCATGGGCACGGTAATCCATCAAACCTTCTTCGACCAGTTCGCTGGATACCGCATATCCGGCCTCCTCCAGATAACCGGCGATTTCTTCTATCTGCGCCTGTTCCGGGGTAAGGGCCGGGGGCAGCTCCGCGATCTGCTCCATACAGAGGGTGATGTCCACCGCGATTTCTTCTTCCAGGTCCGCATGGTCCAGGAAGGATTGAAGCAGTCTGCGGATTTCCTCTCTCTGAACGGGGTCATGGAGCTGCCGGGCGATATTTTCCACCGCCTGGGCGTCATCCTCACCATAACCCATGCGGGAACCATCAAACTCTCCCACAAAACGCAGCACCTGGGCGGCCAGCTTCGGGTAGGGGTCTACCGGTTCTTCTTTTTGGGGTGGTTCCTGCGCCCTGGGCGGCACGGTGAACACCGGCGCGTCCTGGGTGGCGGAAATGGTCATTTCCGAAGTGTCAGCAATCCGCTGGATTTCCTCCCGCACTGCCTGGGGCATTTCCTCCTCGTAGAAGGTCACCGTGCGGTCTGGGGCGATGTGGGCAACCGTTTTGTAGTCACCGTGTTCCTCCTCCAGCCGGTTCCACACCGTGACGCCGTTTCCCAAATAGCCGTAGCCCAGGTCGTAGGCTTTGGCTTGCGGCATGGTGGGAACCACAGGCTCCTTGTGCTCTGCAAAGAGCGTGAAGGTTCCCTGCCGGAAGGCAGTGAGGTTTTCAAACGCCTGCTGGCGCAGGGCGTACATCCTGTCATCCTGCGGGGTGGCCTCCCAAATGGGGACCATCATCTGATAGATTTCTTCCACACGGGCCGGGTCGTCAAGCTGCGGCTCGATGAGCTTCACCGCGTCCCAATAGTCAAAGCCAAAGGGATAGGGGTGGGGCTGCTCCTGGGGTACGTTTTCAAAGAAAGTGCGGATATTCCGGGCAAGCTGGTGCTTCTCATACTGCGGCATGGCGGCGCGGTCCTCATCGGTGAGGAACCGCCCCTGGGCGATCATGGCGCTGACGCGCTTTTCCACGGCGTTCCATTTCAGCTCCACCTTGGCGTAGGGGGCGGTGATACTGCCGTGGCTGAAAGAAACGCCTTTACTGAGCTGGTAGGTCACATCGTCATTCCCACTGGAATGGCCGCTGTACTCGCCGTGGTAGTGCTTTAAGAAATTCTCCCGTTCCTTGCGCTCTGTGTGGTTGCGATAGAAAGAATACACGGCCAGCCGGTAATCGGTGCTGCGTTTTCCACCCCGGAGAAGGTTGTCGATCTCGTCCCCGGAGATGAAAAAACGCCGCTGGGGGGCGTACCCTTCGGCGGCGGTAAAGTGCAGCGGTTCCCGCTGCAGGTCGGAAAGCTGCTCCAGCAATTTTTGCGGACGGTGGAAATGGAATCGCAGCAGTTCCCGGTTCTCTCTGTATGCCTGGACAAACTGCTCCAGCTCATCCCGCAGGTTCTGCAGCCCCTCCGGATGGCCTAACAAATCGCTTATGGCGGCGCTTTCCTCTGGAAACCCATGATTTTTACCGTAAATGGTATTCACCGTGGGAAGATAGCCCGCGTCGGCAGTGCCTTCTGCAAAATCCTGCCGGAGATACCATAGCTGCGCGGCCCGTTGCTGGCGCTCATACTCATCCACCCGGTCAAGCTCGCTCTGGGGCATATATCGGCCCAAGTCCAGCAGTTCCCGGATACGGGCCGCCGCCTGTTCCCAGGGGATGAGGGTGGCGCTGGAACGCTGGGCGCTTTCGCCCTGGGCAATGCGGATTCCCTCGGCGTTGTACCAGATGGCATACTGTCGGCCATCCAGATAAAAGCCAGCGCCGTTCTCTCCATAGTGCTCTGCCAGGAACCTGGCATTGTCCGGCTTATCCTTTTTGAAATAGGCGCAGATGATGAGGCGGCTGTTCTGGTCGTTAGCACCAATGCACAGCGCCTCGTCGATTACCTGCTGAGGCAGAGCCGGGTGAGGGAAAATGGATGGTTTGGCCGTACCCTCGGCCTGGGTTGGCTGCTGAAACGCCGCAAAATCAAAAAGGGACATCTGCTGGCTCTCTTGGGTAGGGAGCTGCGGGATGTCCGTCTGAATGAAGTATTCTTTTTTGTCAATAAGCTGGGCGGTCCAGCCTGCCACCACTTCCCAGGAAAATACAGATTCCCTGGTGCGGGATGGGTAAGAGCCTTCCCACATGAGCAGGCCATTCTCCTGGGGCTTATATCCCAGGCGCTGCCCGTCAGCGATGATCTCAGTGTACCGGTCCTGATAAGCGGATTTCAGGTAGTCGGCCCGTTCCTGAACGTCGCTGTGAACCGAAAAGAAAAGCTCGATCTGATTTTTCTTATATTTCAGGTCATCATCTTTGTTGGCGATGATGGCCATGATCTGCTTTTCATCCAAAAGCGCAGGGAGCTGTTCGCCACCTGCGCTTTCTTCCGGTTCATCAATTAGCTGTAAATCAGCTCCGCCAGCACCGTTTCCTCCGCCGCGTTCTGCAGGTTGCTCATCATCTGCACCCACTTCATCTGGTCGCTGGCTTTCAGTTCCTCTGTCACGCCCTGGTTCTTGGCCATCTGCGCCACGATCTGCTCCATCCGGCGCTGGGCGGTCTGCTGGATCTCCGCCAGATGGCTGTTCAGCTTGCCGCTGGTCAGCAGGTTGGTGTACGTCACCCTGCGGTGCTCCTTGAGGAATTTCTTCCGAAGCAATGCGTATTTCCCATGGGGAACCGGCTCCTCCTGGGGCGGCAGAAGGTTCGGCAGATTGTAGTCGCCCTGCCTGGTGTAAGTGATCTCGGTCATATTCAAAACTCCTTTCCAGCTGTGTGTTTTCCTGTTCAGTTACAGCATACTGGTTTTTCTGCTGGGGTTCAAATGTGCGATTTTCTTTTTGGGGCTGTCTTTGCAGGGCAAGAACCGTGCGGGAAATGGCGGAAAGGCACATCTGGGAGATGTCCCCGGTGGCCACGCCTAAAGCGTTCAACGTCTGCGGGGTGTTAAAGTCCGTCACATCCCGGAAATCCATGTCCTCAAAATATTCAGACGGGTCAAGGCCGCAGCGCACCAGCAGCATATATCCAATGCTGTTTTGCACCGCCCTGCGGTATTCCACTTCCAGGTTCAGCTCATCCAGTTCTTCCAGAAAGCTGCCTTCCGTGAGGGTTTTCAATTCTGCCAGGTAGTCGGGCATATTGTCCTCCACGGCGTTCTTTGCCGCAGAGAGCAGTGCTTCACCCAAATCCTCCTTGCGCTCCAGCTCTCCAAAGCTGTTTTCCAGCGTTTCAATGATGTCCGGCGCATATTCCTCCCGCACCGTCCAAAGGGGGACGGGGCGGGGGAACCGGGCCTCATGGGTATCGGAAATATCAAAGTAGTATTTCAGTCGGGGTTTTCCATTGTGTTCACCGTCAAAAACGGCAATGCCGTTTGCGCCCCGGTTTACCCAGCGCCCAAATTGCCGGTTCCATCGCTCGATCTCCAGGACGGCGGTGGCGTCTGGGCGCTGGGCGTAGACAAGCAGTTGTTCATCGAAAGAAAGCCGGTAGTTGCGGCAGGCAGAAGCCAGAAACGCCCGCCACTGGTCAGGAGCTGTCACGCTGCGCTGCGTTTCCTGGTACAGCTCCGTCAAGGCTTTATATCGTATCGCCATCGGTTGCCCCTCCTTTTCTTATTCTTTTTTCGCAGCTTTCAGTTCTGCGCTGTAATCCTTATCAGGGTCATATTGATTGCACAGGGAGAGCAGCAACAGCCAGATGGTATTTCCGGCCTCCTTCGGGTACATCCGAAGCGCCACGCAGGGCGCATGGTCACTGTCAACAAAGGGCCTCCCATAGCGCATAAACTGGTCGATCAGCTTTTGAGCCATCTCCCGGTATTCTTCATAGGGGTTCTGTTCCGCCTGCTGATGGAGAACCGTCATCAGCAAGTTGAACCAGTCCTCATGCGTATCCAGTTTTACGGGCGGTAAAGACGCCATTTTTATCACCTCATCTTTCCATGGCGACGGCCTGCCGCTGCCGGGGAATGGAAAACCCGTAGACTTTGGCGATGTCGTCGCCCAGCCTGCGGGTCACTCTCGTAATATCGGCGCGGGTTGCAATGCCGCGATATAGTTTTTCTTTCAGCAGTTCAATTTGAGAAGGGCTGGCGCTGTCCTTGTAAACGCGGTAAAGATAAAAGTTCGTGCCATCATGGTGGATGGCGTCGCACCGCAGATCACCCAGCCGGTCCACATACCAGGTGGAATAATCCGTATCGGAATACAGGCAGTCCCGGATATTGCCGCTGGGGATTTCCTTATATCCCATGCGCCGACCATTCCACAGGCCCAGGTCGCCTACGACTAAAATCGGTTGGGAGAGCTGCACATTGAGGTTGGCGCGTTCATCATCCAGGTAATCCCCATTGATCTCATACATCAGGGAAATGCGCTCATCTTCGGATAAATCCGGGTAGTCCGCCTCCAGGTCATCCCTCCAATCCTCATAGTCCAGGCCATAATTGCTCCAGATAACGTGTCTTTCCTCCTTCATCGGGCTTCACCCCGGTCTTTCTGCCTGGGCTTGATAGGCTGCCCCTGCTCGTCATAGTTTCTGGGATCGGCGGCGGGAGTCTGCCAGCCAAGCATGGAGCCGGCAAGCATGGCGGCCTCCTGTGCTTTGGTAACGCCATTCTTCACATTGCGGTCGTCTGCAAACTCTCGGTTCTGTTGAGCGTCAGGAGTTGAAAAATCATAGCAAGGGCTGTAGCCTTTTTCGCCCCTGGTCAGAAGAATCAGCTCCCCGGATGAGGGCAGTACACTAAAACACTGCACCGGCAGAGAAGAACGCAGCGGGATCACGCTCCCGTGAGTTTGCTCCAATCGCTCCGCAAATTCGCAGATATGATACAGGGCGCTGGAATACCCGCCGCTGGTTTCAAAATGGGTTTCGTCGATGACCCGGCAGGTGCGGTCGCGGGTTTCTCCGCCGCCAGTGAAAATGCGGATGTGGTCGCCGTCGGGAATGCGGAACAGCTCCTTGTAGCCGGGCGTGATAAACCGGATACCCTGTTTGGCCTTTTCCATGTGGTGTTCCAGGAATCGGGAAACGTAGGCGTAGAGGTAAAAGTTGTAGTCTCCATAATTGGGATTGCACCGGAGCATATAGGTGTGCTGCGGCGTCTGCACCTTAAAACCATACTCGGCGCAGTAGTTTCCCTCAAACTCAGCCTCCGGGTTCTGATAGCAAAACCTGGTCATGCTGTCACGGGTACAGAGCAGCCCATTCTTCTCCCGCAGAGTGTTGACCACCTCATCAAGCTCCGCCTTAAACTCGTCCGTCTTGTATTCCCTCCGATGGTCGAACCAGGAAGTGTAAAACTCTTTTCCAGCGCCAAAATCCCCGCGCAGATGGCCGATACAGCCGGTTTGCCCTTCAAGCTGGCTGCTCTGGTTGTACGCATACAGGCGATCCGCCGGGGTCATGCTGGTAATTGTCAGTTCCATTATCGCTCACGTCCTTTCTTTTTCGCTTGTCGTTTTTGCTCCGATATGGCTTTTTCCCTTGCCTGCCAATATTCGGGGTGGTGAATTTGCACGCTGCTATTGATAACAGCCTCATACGCACCGGGGGCAAAGCGCCCGTTCACCGGAGCCTGGATCATCTTTTTATCCATCAGCTCCCGGAGAGCCACCTGCGCGTCATTATCTTCCTCAAAGCAAAGATAACCGCTCGCTATAAAACCGCAGCCCATCGCTTCTTTTCGGAATACCTTTTCCGCCAGCTCCCGCCGCACCATAACGCCGCCATGCCCTGGGGTAGAAACGGAATAAACGCCGGGGCAGAGCGTTTCGCACTCCTGGACTTTGCCCCATGGGGAATAGGGCGGGGCCTCCGGCGCAATGGTGTTTTGCCGCTGTTCCTCCAGGCACTGCACCTCCTCCTGCGCCCGCGCCACCAAATCCTTCTGCGCGGAAAACAGGTCGCTGAAATAGTGGCCCCAATCGTAGTCCGTCCGGTTACTACATTTCCAGGTGACAAACTGCTGGGGCGCTGTCAAATGAACACCCAAGACAAATTCGCTGTCGCCCACATGACAGGAATCCGTAATGATATATCCGGCGTTTTCTCTGTAATCCATCATCGCTCACGCTCCTTTGCGGTTTTCTTTTTGGCCTGTTCCTGCTGAATCGCAGTAAGGCCATGCTTGGCCCAGCCGGGAAGGTCCTCCGGCTGTATCGTTCCCAGCACGTCCATGCGCTCATAGCGGCTTTCTTTTCCAGTATAAAGGTCAACGCAGTAACAGGCTGACCCCCTGCTGTGCGGGGAAGCCCCAAAGCCTCCCATACAGAGCTTGAGCTGGCGAGTGGCCCTGCGGTATTCCCGGCGCAGCACCTCCGGCTTTATCACCACGATTTTCCCGTGCAGATCATCCTCATAGGAAATGGGGATGCAGCCCTCCGCTGTAATGGGGCGGTCGTCTATGCCCTGTATGCGGGGCTTATTGAGTTCTATGTGGGTTTTCTGCGCTTGCTCGGCAACCCGCTGGCCGAACAGCTCCACAATCTCCGGGAAATCATCACTGGCCATCACTTCGCTGTATTCTGCAAATAAGGCGTTTTGCCGACAAAAGGCGCACATATACTTCATGCCGGTTTCATCCTGCGGATTTTCCCCCAGGACAACCTCGCGGTCGCCAATCTGCACCGCCTGGATAATCTCATAATCACCGGCCATGCGTTTTTCTGTGGAATCATCGTTCATCACTCTGCCTCCAATTCCTGTTTAATAAATACTTTGATTTCCTTTACACTGGCAAAATCCCGTTCATCCCCGGTAAGGTAGCGCACCGTGTCCTGCCATTGAGACAGCGGGTAGCTGTTCTCATCCATCCTGCACAGGTCCAAAAGGGCCGCCCGCCGCAGGATAGGCGAAAGATTTAAGTCGGAGATGAAACAGCCATGCCGAGCCGCCAGTATGTCCAGCAGGTGCAGTTCATTCATGGCAACACCTGCTTTCTTCAGCTTCTTTCAGCAATTCCTCCACCAGCCTGCCGCTGCGGACTTTATTCCGGTCTGCCAGCACCTTGTTCTGGACGCACAGCACCGCCCGGATGTTGGGAACGGTAATGCCGGGGACCTCCACCATCTCCTCCGGGGTGATGGTGAGAAGCTGCACCGGGGAGTAACCAGCCTGGGCAAAGATGCGGAACAGCCGTTGTTCAAATCGTTCTCTCATCTGCAAAGCTCCTTTCTTTTTTGGTATGTAAAAGGGGCGGCCCCGCATGGCCGCCCCTGGCTGGTTACTTCTTCCGGCTTCTGACTTTCAGGAAAATCAGGCCGCCGATGATGAATACCACCAGCGCAATGGCAATAATCGCTTTCAGTTCCATAAAATCATTCCTCCTTACACAGATTCAAACCGCCGTTATTTTGCGGTATGGTTGTCCTTTTTGCGCTTGCCCACATAGGCCGCAACGCCCAGGGCGGCAGCGCCCATAGCGGATACGCCCATCAGGGCCGCCCACAGCCACGGCTTGCTGTCGTCACCAGTTTTCGGGGTGTCGCGCAGCTCATTGTGCATTTGCGCCACAGTGGTCTTATCCGCCAGAATCGTCACCTTTTTATCCGCAGGCAGCACATAGTTGGCGCTGGCCCCATCCGATACCTCGGACACGGTGTAATCGCCTACGCGCAGGCCCTCGATGAAGATTTCGCCGTTTTTATCCGTTTTGAAGGTCTGGTCGTAGCCGTTGGCCCCGGTCACGCGGAAGGAGAAGCCCTCCACCTTGCCGTCGCTGGACGTTTTTTCAATCCGCAGGGAGCCAGTCTGGGCCATGTTGGTGAAACCAATCCCGGCCTCGTTCTCTACCTCGTAAATCTTGCCGTTCTCGGTGATCTCCACATAATAGGCGTTTTCATCCAGCAGGAAGCCCTCCGGCGCTTTGGTTTCCCTTACGAACACGCCGCCGTAGAGGATGTGGGACATCTCGTAAATGCCGGTGCTGGTTTCCTCCAGCTTGCCCAGCAGCTCGTCACCCTCGTCCAGCTCTTTGTTGCCGTTGGTATCGCGGTACACTTCAAATTCAGCGCCCGTCAATTTGTTATCGGGATAATCCTTATCCACCTTGGTGAGCCGCAGATCACCATACACACGCTCATTGGCAAGGGAAATCTCTACAACCTGTCCATCTTCCTCCACAGTAACGGGAATCACTTCATCGGAGAGGATGAACCCTTCCGGGCTTTCCAGTTCTTTCAGCACCCAATCACCGTAAGGCACATTGGTGAAAGAAAAGCTGCCGTCGTCCGCTGAGGTAGTGGTGGCAAGGGCGTTTTCGGCGGTAAACTCGGTTTCATCGGACTTAAACAGACCGATTACAGCCCCGCCCAGGCCCGTGCCGTTCTCATCGGTTTTGAGGCCCTTGATTTCGCCGCGGATCAGCTCGTTTGTGACAGCCTCGCCATCATTAGCGGAAATCTCTACCACGGCAACAGAAGGCCCGCCGTACTCAAAGGTGAACGGGAAGGTTTCGCCATTCAGCAGGTAATGGCTGTCAGTGGAAAGCTCCTTCAGGTAGAAGCTGCCGAAAGGCAGGTCGGTGCTGCAAACGGCCTGGCCGTTCTCATTCACAGAAACGATCTCCAGAAGCCCGTCTGCCGGGATCACGGAACCGTCTGCTGCGGTGATGTCCTCCTGGGCATAGAGGCCAAAGGTCACGGCGGAGATCTCGCCATTCATGCCAATGCCAAAGGTTTCATCCTGCTCCAGCACCTTGTCAAGCGTCACAAGGGCTTTCTGGCGCTGGTTGTAGAAGCTGGCAGAGGTTTCGGTGACTTCCACCTCCTGGCCTGCGTACACCAGCTCCACGTTGGTGACGTTCTCGCCGGTATCCACCATGCCGTGAGGGAACTGGATTTCCTTCACCTGGAACTTGCCCAGGTAGAGGGGCTGGCTCTGGGCTGTCCCGTCCTCGCCGGTGGTGATGGTGTCCACTACCTCGCCCGCAGAGTAGCGCAGGGTGCCGTCCAGGGTGTAGACGTCCTCCAGGGCGGTGATTTCAAACACCGCACCGGGCAGGCCCTGCACCTCATACACCGGCTGGTAAACGCCCTCGTTTTCTGTCACAGAGGAAAATACCTCGCCGGTCTTGCTGACTTTGATGATTCCTTTCTGGGCCATGTTGGGCTTGGTGACTTCAATCACCGTCACGCCGCCTTCCACGCTGGAATTGTCCTCGGTCACATCAAAGTAAACCGGGGTGCTGTCCAGCACATAGCCGTAGGGGGCCTGTACTTCAACCAGGGAATATCCCGCGCCGTATTCCAGCTTTTCAGGTGTTACCAGATAGCCCTCGGAATTGGTGTAGAACGTATCAATGGTGGTCGGCGTCGGGTAAGTGAAGGTCATTTCCACCTTGCTGCCATCGGGACGGTAAATCTGGAACCCGGCCCCCGCATAGGGGATGGTGACGCCGGTTTCCGCGTCCACCTTGACCACCTTGATGAAGCTCTCAAAGTTGGCGTTGTTGATGAGATAACGGTAGGTCTGGCCGTCCTGAGCGATATACACTTCAAAATCGTCCATCAGCTCGCGGCCTTCCCAGCCCTTGGTCTGACGGACGATATAGGTGCCGTAGGGCAGCTTCTTCGACTGTGCAAAGCCGTTCTCATCGCAGACGAGGACATCGCGCTCAGATTCCTTGGCATTTTCATAGCTGCCGGCTGATTTCAAAAACACCTGGAATTCCGCGCCGGATTCCGGGGTTTCGATCTGGGTTTCCCCGTCGTCGGTATGCTTGATTATGGCAATGTCGCCCTTGATGACCTGCTCCGTCACATCGTTGGCGGTGTCGTTCAGCTCAATCTCATACAATTCCGGTTCCGCGCCTACCTTGTGGATAGAGGAATCCAGCAGGTAGCCCTCGCTGGGGTTGATTTCACGGATTGTCCAGTCCGAATCGCAGACGTAATATCCGGTGGTGAACTGGCCGTTCTCATCGGTGGTATAGCTGTCGATGAGTGTATCTCCCTTATACAACCCATAGGTTGCTCCGGCAAGAGAACCGTCGCCCTGGGGCGCGCCCGTTTCCACATCGCTCTTGGTGACAGTGACACGGAACTTTTTGAGGACATTGTTCACGCTCTTGTGGGTCACTTCATTCCACTCGATGGTGGCTGTCTGGGAATCCGGCACCACATAACGGATGGGGGTATCCACCTCCTCCAGTACATAGCCCGTGCCGATGAGCACGTTTTCAAAGCGCGCCACACCGTTTCCGTCTGTCACCGCATACTCATCCACCGGCTGCCCGGAGAGGGATGTGCCGTACAGATGGAAGGTCATGCCCTCCACCAGCCCGTCCTCGCTGGTTTTCGTCACTTCCAGGCTGCCGCGTTTGAGCACGTTGCTAAAAGTCACGGTGGCGGTCTGGCCGCTGACGATGGTCACGCGCTGGCTTTCCTGGGGTTCGTATTTGTCAATCGACTGCTCGGTTACGGTATAAACGCCGGGATTGAGGTCGGAGATGTCGATCTCGCCCGCCTCATTGGTGGTCTTGGTGGCGCTGTATCCTTCGCCGGTAATGGTGAAGCTGATCCCGGCTACCTGTCCATCCTCGGAAGTCTTGACCAGCTTCATATTGCCGGTTTTTACTTCCAGGTTCAGATAGCCCACCATATAATCGGACACGGTTTCCCCGTAGGTGGCAAAGTCCTGCTTGCCGCCGCCGATAATCCCATCCGTCCATACCACTACGCCGCTGCGCTGGGCGGAGATTTTTTCTGCTTTTACCGTTACAGAGCCTTTGATGGCCTGGCTGGAAGTGATGGTGAGCTGGTTTCCGTCCACAGAGAAGTTCAGGCCGGTAATATTGCTGGTAAAGGTGTAATCTCCCAGCACGCCGTTGGTATCCGTGAGAGTGAGGGAATACTGCTGGCCGTCCCATTTCAGCTCGTAGGCCCCGGCGTCTGCGGTGCTGCTGAAAAAGCTGGGCAGCATGGTATGGCGTTTTACCGCGCTCTCAATAGCGGAATACTGGCTGAAGATCTCGCTGTAAAGGGGATTCTCCGGGCTGGTATATTCCGCGATATTGTTCTTGCCCTGGGCGTTGGCGTCCACATGGTTAAACTGGCTGTCGCGCTCGCCTACGACGGTTTCCCAGACAAGAAGCTGGGTGGCGATTGCCCCGGCCATCTTGCTGGCGTCCTCCGGGTCATCGGTCATCCATGAGGTGCTGGCGTTGCCCTGCCATCCATAGGTCATAATCCGCCCGATATATTCCTTGATGGTGTCCGGTGGGATAGTGGGGTTCAGATCGGACGGGTAATCATCCCAGAAATCCTCGCCCCGGCCAGTAAACTGGTCGCCGGAATGAACGCTGACGCCGGGTTCGATACAGTAGATGACTTTCCCGTTAAAGGAATCCTGCGTGTGGATGGTAAAACCGTTATTTTCGCCGGTAGACCATCCGCCCAAGAAATTCATAGCGGAATGTCCCCAGCCTGCCTTGTTGGGGTCGCTGGCACGGGGGAACTCCACCATATACGTCGTCATGGTTTCCCCTGCGGCAAACGCTGTGGTTCCCGTCCCTGCGAATATGCCCAGGCACATGAGCATGGCCATGAACAGGGACAGGGGCTTTCTCAATGCTTTCATCGTGTTACCTCCTTGAAATGGCCGCAAAAAAGCACACCGTTTCCGATGTGCTGCGGCTTGTGTTGGTTACTGTCTAAAAAAGAGAGGCCCGCCCGGTTTTCCTCGCAGCCCGATGTCTGCCTGTGGAAAAGAGGCCGGAGCTTTCTATATACATCCAGGCTCCCCAAATATCTTCTTTTTTTAGGCTGTTTAGGTTGTTTGGAAGGGGTGAGGTGTGGAGAGGGGGAACCGGCACAAGCTGCCGTTTCCCTGCAAATGGGCGCACTTCCCCCTTGTGAGTGGGCTATCTCTCTAAACTGCGCTGGCGTTTGCGGTAAAGTTCCAGCGCCTTGACAATGGTGTCCTCGATCTTCTGCGTGGGCGTCCCCGGCGCAAAAAACCGGCTGATTTTTTCTTTTGGGATTTTGAACTGTTCTTTTTGATTGGGCTTTTCCTCCTTCATAATGGAAACAAGGGCGTCTTTGGCCAGCCGTTCCCCTCCAGTCTTGGCTTCGGACATCTGTCGCATTTTGATGGCTTGGGCGTGGGACGGGGTGCAGTCCATCTCGTCCATGATAGCGAACAAGTCGGCCTGTTCTTCTTTTCGCAGGTAGGACAGCTCCACCGCAGGGCGCATGGCAATCTGGAGCATTTCCTGGTCTTTAAGGACTGAGTTATCTACCAGCTCCAGAATTTCCGGGATAAGGTGGGTAAGGCGGATATACCTATAAATCTGAGGTTGACTATCTCCGCTATCCCTGCTGATCTGCTGGGCTGCTGTAACGCCTTTTAACTTATTATCCAGTGGAGAAGAAGTTAAATCCGTCCGCTGACCCTGTCGTTTTAATGCGTCCAGCTTCATTTTGTAGGCAAACGCCTTCTCCGAGGGCAGAATCTGCTCCCGCTGCAAGTTGGAGTCCACCATGATAATCGTGGCTTCATCATCGGTGAGCTGCCGCACAATACAGGGGATTTTCGCAAGCCCCGCTAAATCCGCCGCCTTTTTCCTGCGGTGTCCGGCCACCATTTCATAGCCGCCCTCCGGTTTGGGGCGCACCAGGGCAGGGACCAATACGCCGTACTGCTTCACGCTTTCCGTCATTTCCTGCATAGCTGCGTCCATCCGCACCTTAAACGGGTGGTTCGGGAAGTCGCTGATTTCCGTGGGCGAAAGATTGACAACTTTTTCAAGCCGTGCCTCAGCCCGCTCTTCCTCCGTGGAAAACAGGTCATCGACTGAGGGAAGATTGAAGTTTAGCCCGTTGCTTTTCGCCATCCGCCAGCACCTCCTTTGAAAAATCCGCATAAGCCTGGGCCACCTTGCTCCCCTTGTCGTAGGCGTAAATACTCTTGCCTGCGGCGCTGATTTCTGCGGCTTTGATGGCTACGGGAATCTCGGAACGATAAATTTTCAACACGCTCCCGTAACTCTGCCGCAGTGTATCTGCTGTCTGTCTGGCAAGGTTTGTGCGCCCATCCACCAGAGTGAGCAGCACCCCGTCCACCTTCAGAGCCGGGTTGATCTGCCGTTTCACCTTATTGATGGTTTTCATAAGCTGGGTCATGCCCTTGGCGGGGAGATAGTGGGCCTGCACCGGGATAATCACGCTGTCCGCCGCAGCCAGGGCGTTGATCGTAATCATACCCAGGGACGGCATACAGTCAATGAGAACCACGTCATAGTGCTTCTTGGCTTCATTGACATAGGTCCGCAAAGTAAACTCCCGGCTCATGGCGTTGACCAGGCTCATTTCCAGCGCGGACAGCTCAATGTTGGCGGGCATAAGGTCTACGCCCTCGCTGTGGTGCAAAATGCCCTCATCCGTGGTGAATGGCTCATCCCGGATCACTTTTTCCATAACGGTGGCCAGGGTGGTGGGCAGGCTGTCTTGGTCTTGCCAGCCTAGGCAGGTGGTGAGGTCGCCCTGTGGGTCTGCGTCAATGAGCAGTACCTTTTTCCCCAGACGGGCTAAACCAATGCCCAGGTTCACCGTCGTGGTGGTTTTGCCTGTGCCGCCTTTCTGGTTGGCCAGCGCGATCACGCGGCCATCCCTGGGGCGGCTTCTTTGTTCCGGCATTTTCATGTCCTCCTTCTTCTTAGATTTAGCCGCCCGTTGGCAAGACGGACGGCTATGTATGAGAAAATCCGAAAGATGGACATGAAAAAAGCCGCTTACTCTTTCTGAAAAGAATAAGCGGCTCATCTGGCAGCGATATGTAATTTTACATCTTCTTCACCGGGGCGCACATGGCTTTGAGCAGAAGTTCATCCAGGCAGCCGGTGTCCCGGTTTTCACGGAGCATAGTATTGCGCAGGTGATTAAGGCTCTGGATCACAATGCTGTTTTCGGCGGGGGTGAGGTATATCTTGAATTTCCGTTTTTTCATAGGGCGTTCCTCCTTTACGCTTTCAGTATATATGGAAGGAACACTGCGCCGCAAATGTGCGAGAGTTCATCCACTTGAAACACAGCAGCGGCAACTCAGAAGGACAAGATAAACTGGATTCGGTTTGGTCAAATCCTGACAAATCAGGACATCCCCTTCAAAAGAAAAACCGTTCACAAAGGCCGTCATGGAATCGAAAAAATGACGGGGAAAATGCCCTCTAAAACACCCCGATTTCGGCTCGCAGTTGCCCCATTTTTTAATCATAACGGGGTCAAAAAGGGCCTGTTGCCCCATTATTAATCAAGAAAAACCGGGTCAGGCAAGGTCAAATCCTTCCAAAATCGGACAAAGGACAACAGACTTTTTGGAAAGGAAAAAGCCCGGAAAACCGCATGGTTCCGGGCTTTTTGAGCATTTTTGAATTGGTTTGTCGGGCCTGTTATCTCTTGGAGAACTGAGGCGCACGACGGGCAGCTTTGAGACCGTACTTCTTACGCTCTTTCATACGTGGATCACGTGTAAGGAATCCAGCAGCTTTAAGAACTGGTCTATACTCGTTGTCTGCCTCAAGAAGGGCTCTTGCAACACCATGACGGATCGCACCAGCCTGTCCTGTGTATCCACCACCATGAACATTAACAAGTACATCAAACTTGCCTTCTGTTTCTGTAGCAACCAGTGGCTGACGAACGATAACTTTCAGTGTATCTAATCCAAAATATTCATCAATGTCTCTTTTATTAATAGTGATTTTACCGGTTCCAGGTACCAGATAAACTCTTGCAACTGATTTTTTTCTTCTTCCTGTTCCGTAGAATTTTGCGCTAGCCAATGTTTTCTACCTCCTCATTAAAATGTTAAAACTTCCGGTTTCTGAGCCTCATGTTTGTGTTCAGATCCCGCATAAACGAAAAGTTTCTTGTACATGGTTCTTCCAAGAGGTCCCTTAGGAAGCATTCCTTTCACTGCCAGCTCAACAACCTTCTCCGGTTTTTTAGCCATCATTTCTTTTAATGTAGTCTCTCTCATGCCGCCAACATAATCAGAGTGGTTGTAATAAACTTTCTGATCAAGCTTCTTACCTGTAACTTTGATCTTGTCAGCATTGATGATGATCACATAATCACCTGTGTCTACGTGAGGTGTAAACTGTGGTTTATTCTTTCCTCTTAAAACGCTTGCAACACCGGAAGCCAAACGGCCAAGGGTGCATCCAGCAGCGTCAACTACATACCATTTTCTTTCGATTTTATCTGGATTAGCCATATAAGTCTGCATGGTTTTACCTCCTGCTATTTATCAACGATTGTTTGTTAAACTGCGGTATCCCGCAAATATTTATAATCCTGAACGTACATGCAAAAAACTGCGGAAATGTCCGAAACCGCTGATAAATACTGTCGCCGGGGCTATTGGCTTAAGTATCTTCGCACTACGTCACATTGAGTAATTATATTATACCGGCAGCAGTATGTCAACTACTTTTTCGCCTTATGAATACAAAAATATGCATAAAATATAAGCAAAAATCAATCAAAAAACTGGATTCCCATAAGAGTCAGGCCTTTTGCCGGTGCGGTAGGCCCTGCTGCCTCCCTGTCACAGGCATCCAGGATATCCTTGATCTTCTCTGGTGGATACTGACCATTGCCGATCTCGATCAATGTACCAGAAATGATCCTTACCATATTATAAAGAAATCCGGTTCCGGTTACCTGGATCGTTACCACATCTCCGTCTCGCCATACGTCCATTCCTGTAATGGTACGAATGGTTGTCTTTACCTGGGCCTTCGCCCCGCAAAAGCTGGCAAAATCATGACGTCCGATGAGAAAAGAAGTGGCTTCTCTCATCTTATCCACATCCAGCTTGTAATGGTAAAAATATGAATACAGCCGTTCTGTAGGTACAGGAAATTTGCGATTAAGGATCCGGTACTGATAAGTCTTTTCGCTGTCACAATACCTGGGATGAAAATCCGGATCCACTTCTTCAGAAAGCTGGATGCGGATATCCTCCGGAAGCCTCTGATTCAGAGCATAAGAAATCTTTTCGCCCGGAATCCGTGTCTCAGTATCAAATACAGCCACATTTCCCATTGCATGCACCCCTGCATCTGTACGGCTGGCTCCAATGGTCTCGATCTGTTCTCCCAGCAGCTGGGATAAGGTTTCATTCAAAACGCTTTGTACCGTAATCCCATTTGGCTGCACCTGCCATCCACTGTAATTGGTTCCATCGTACGCTACTACAAGTCCGATTCTTTTCATATTTTATATCCCCACTACCCGAAACAGGATTGCAATTGCCAGATATCCGGTCAGAATCCCATAGGCTGCATAATCCCTGCCTGCATATTTCAAAGGTTTCATCTGTGTCCTGTCATCTCCGCCATGATAGCACCTTGCTTCCATGGCCATTGCCAGATCATTGGCACGACGAAAAGCTGAAATAAACAACGGAACAAGCAGCGGAACCATATTCTTTGCTTTCTGTATCAGATTTCCGTTTTCAAAGTCTGCTCCTCTTGCAATCTGCGCTTTCATGATCTTATCTGTCTCTTCCAGCAAAATAGGAATAAATCGAAGTGCAATGGACATCATCATTGCAATCTCGTGAACCGGAACATGGATCTTATTCAAAGGACGAAGCTGACGTTCTAATCCATCGGTAAGCTGATTGGGTGTTGTGGTAAGAGTCATAATGGAAGATCCGATCACCAGATAGATCAGACGTATCGCCATTCTCCCTGCCAGCACCAGACCTTCTTTTGTCACCTTAATAAATCCCCAACGCCATAACACTTCGCCTGGTGTAAGGATAATATTAAAAACAATAGTAAATAACAAAAGTACAAAAATCGCTTTCAGGCCTTTAAAAATAAATTTAACAGGTACCTTGGAAATCAGGATCACGCTGCCCAGAAATACTGTAGCAACCAAATATCCCCAAAATGTATGAAAAGCAAACACTGAAACAATAAACATCAATGTACCCAAAAGCTTAGTTCTTGGATCCAGCTTATGAATCAGAGAATCGGCAGGATAATACTGTCCAATGGTAATATCTCTAATCATCTGCCTTTCCTCCCTTCTTCAGTGCTTTCAGAATGCTGTCTTTTGCTTCTTCCACAGTGATGGCATTTACATCCACATCCAGCCCTTTTTCCTTCAGGGCATGCATAATATAAGTGATCTGCGGAGCTGCCAGCCCCATTTTTTCCAGTTCCTGATAATGGGAAAATACCTTTCTTGGTGTGTCATCAAATACAGCTTCACCATGATTCATAACCACCAGCCGTTCCACATACTTGGCAATATCTTCCATACTGTGAGATACAAGGATAATGGTGATGCCGCGCATTTTATGAAGGAGCTGGATCTGATCCAGGATATCATCACGGCCTTTAGGATCCAATCCTGCAGTAGGCTCATCAAGAATCAGGATCTTTGGATTCATTGCCAACACACCTGCAATGGCAACTCTTTTTTTCTGTCCTCCGGAAAGTTCAAAGGGTGATTTACTGAAATACTCTTCTTTAAATCCAACATGGGCAAGGGCCTTTCTGGCTTCTTTCTCAGCCTCCTCCCGGCTCAGTCCCTGATTCATAGGTCCAAAGCATACATCGGATAAAACATCACTTTCAAAAAGCTGATGCTCTGGATACTGGAATACCAGCCCAACCTCACTTCGCAGCTTTCTGCGGTCATATTTTTCTTCCCATATATCCTCTCCATTATAAAGGATCGTGCCTGAGGTAGGACGGATCAGCGCATTGAAATGCTGAATCAATGTGGATTTTCCACTGCCTGTATGGCCAATGATCCCCATAAACTGTCCATCTGGGATCACAAGGTTAATATTTTTTAATGCATGTATCTCATAAGCCGTTTCCGGGCTGTACGTATAGGTAACATTCTTAAGTTCTATTGACATAATGCACTCACCAATTCCTCTGTTGTCAGTATTCCCTCCGGGATATCCACACCAGCCTCATGAAGTTCATGAGCCAGCAAAGTTACCTGGGGAACATCCAGTCTGTATTCCTTCAGTCTTTCCACCTGTGAAAAGATCTCCCTTGGAGTTCCCTGCATAACAATCTTACCGCTGTCCATTACATAAACCTTGTCCGCATGGATGACTTCTTCCATATAGTGAGTGATCAGAATCACTGTCACATTTTCTTTCTTATTCAGTTCGGAAACTGCTTCCAGAACCTCATGCCTGCCATTCGGGTCCAACATAGCTGTGGGCTCATCCAGAACAATGCACTGAGGTCGCATGGCCATTACACCTGCAATGGCAACTCTCTGCTTCTGTCCTCCGGAAAGCTTGTTAGGTGAATGGTGGCGGTATGCTGTCATCCCTGTTTTTCTCAGACTGTCACCCACACGTTTCCAGATATCCTCTGTAGGCACACCCATATTTTCAGGGCCAAAGCCTACGTCCTCCTCAACAACAGTTCCAATGATCTGATTGTCCGGATTCTGAAAAACCATTCCTGCTTTCTGGCGGATCTTCCACAATTCCTGCTCCTTGGATGTATCCATATCATCCACCCAGATCGTCCCCTCGGAAGGAAGGAGCAGTGCATTTAATTGCTTTGCCAGTGTGGACTTCCCAGAACCGTTATGTCCCAGGATAGCCACAAAGCTCCCGGCTTCAATGTCCAGGTTTATATCATCGACGGCTCTCTGCATTTCCTGCACATTGCCGTCTTCGTCATACTTGAAATAGTCAAATCCCAGCTTGAACGCCTTAATTATTCCCATATTATTTCTCCTGTAAGTTGGTCTGCTCAGTAACTGCCGGAATCTGTCCGGTCAATTCATCGATCAATGCCCAGATCTCATCTCTTCCTTGCTTTGTCTCAGCAGAAAATGGGATCATAATGCTTCCAGGCCGGAGATTCAACCCGGTTTTGATCGCTTTAAGATTTTTCTGTATCTGGCTGCGCTTTAATTTGTCCATTTTGGTTGCAATGATAATAGGATTGTAGCCGTTATGTACCACCCAATCATACATCATCTTATCATTTGCAGAAGGATCATGTCGGATATCCACCAGCAGAAATACTGCTTTCAATACTTTTGAAGTATGAAGATACCTTTCGATCATCTTTCCCCATTTTTCTTTTTCAGATTGGGGAACCTTCGCATATCCGTATCCTGGAAGATCTACAAGATAAATACTTTCGTTTATATTGTAGAAATTAATGGTCTGAGTCTTGCCTGGCTGCGCACTTGTCCTTGCAAGAGCCTTTCGGTTCACCAGGCTGTTGATCAGTGATGACTTTCCTACATTGGACTTTCCTGCAAATGCCACTTCCGGTCTTCCTGTATCCGGAAGTTTACTGGTGATCCCGCACACAATATCTAATGAAACATTTTTAATTACCATGTAATAATCTCCTTTGCTGCCATGGAACCGCCTTTTTATGCAAAGCCTTTATTTTTTTCCGGAGGAAAGGGCATGCTCCAGAACCTGTCCCATTGTTTCCACATAACAGATTTTCAGATCTTTCGTAATCTCTTTATCCATTTCCTGGACATCCCTTTTATTTTCCTTTGGAACCAGGACTTCTTTGATCCCTGCGTATTTTGCTGCCAGAAGCTTTTCTTTCAGACCTCCGATAGGAAGGACTCTTCCTCTCAGAGTGATCTCTCCTGTCATAGCTACCTCAGCCCGTACAGGAACCTGGATTACAGCTGACAAAATAGCAGTGGCCATGGTAATGCCGGCTGAAGGTCCATCCTTTGGTACAGCGCCCTCCGGGATATGTACATGAATGTCGTTTTCCCTGAAAAATTCAGGAAGGATCCCATATTTCCCGGCTACAGAACGAATATAGCTGATACCAGCCTGTGCAGATTCTTTCATTACATCTCCCAGCTGACCGGTAAGAAGAAGTTCCCCTTTTCCCGGCATTACATTTACTTCGATCTGAAGTGTGTCGCCACCCACCTGAGTCCATGCCAGTCCACGTGCAATACCAATTTCATCTTTTTTATTTGCCATCAGGTAATCATATCTTTCTTTTCCAAGGTACTCTGAAAGATTCTTCCCGGTTACACGTATCTTATCCTTTCCCTGTTCCATAATTGCTCTTGCAGTTTTTCTGCAGATCCTGCCAATACACCGCTCCAGGGAACGTACACCTGCTTCTTTTGTATAATTATTAATCATCTTACGGACAGCGCTGCCCTGTATGGTAAGCATGTCCTTACTGATGCCATTGATTTCCATCTGCTTTGGAATAAGATGCTCTTTGGCAATATGCTCTTTTTCATTTTCTGTATAACCGGAAATATCCAAAATCTCCATACGGTCAAGAAGCGGTCTTGGAATGCCTTGCAGATCATTCGCAGTTGCAATAAAAAGAACCTCTGAAAGATCCTGAGGGATCTCTACATAATGGTCATTAAATCTGCTGTTCTGTTCAGGATCAAGAACCTCGAGAAGTGCTGATGATGTATCTCCCTTGTAATCACTGCTGGTCTTGTCAATCTCATCAAGCAGGATCAGCGGATTGCTTACACCAGCCTGTGCAAGAGCTGCAGTCACCCTTCCAGGCATTGCTCCCACGTAGGTTTTCCTGTGTCCCCGGATCTCTGCCTCATCACGTACACCGCCCAAACAGATCCTCACATATTTTTTATCCAATGCCTCTGCTACAGACCTGGCAATAGAGGTTTTTCCGGTACCCGGAGGTCCTACCAGACACAGGATCGGGCTTTTACCCTTATGGGTCAGGCTTCTTACAGAAAGAAATTCCATGATCCTCTCTTTTATTTCCTTCAGTCCGTAATGTCCTTTTTGCAGGATCTTCCATGCCTTTTCAAGGTCTTCTGAATCCTGTGACCGCTTATCCCATGGAAGGGAAAGCAGTGTTTCTATATAGCTGCGCTCTACTGTGCTTTCTGCACTGTTGCCATTAATACTTTTGAAACGGTCAATTTCTTTGTTGATCTTCTCTTTTATTTCTTTTGATGCCTGCAGTTCTTTTAGTCTTTTCCTGTATTCTTCAGCATCATCCAGAATATTATTCTCACCCAGTTCCTCCCGGATCACCTTTAACTGCTCCCGGAGAATGTACTCCCGCTGATTCTTATCTACCCTGGCTTTCAGCTTCTGCTGAAGTTCTTTGGTAATGCCCAAAAGATCGATTTCATTGGTGAGAAGTGCGCCGAGTACTTCGTACTGCTCCTCAAGGCCTGACGCTTCAAGAAATCTCTGCCTGTTCTGATAGGTAAGAGGCAGATTCACAGCAACCTGCTGGATCAGTTCTTCCACATCTGCAATATCCAGAATACGTACTGCCATCTCCTTACTCATCTTACCATTGTCCTGGCAATACTGCTGGAAAAGGTCATGAATGCTGCGATGCATGGCAGCCTTTACCGGTGCCTGCAGCTCTTCTTCCTCCTGCCGGATCATGGAAACCTCAGCCTTAAGATAAGGCTCTTCCTGATCCAGGGCCAATAAATCCGCTTTTTCTGTTCCTTCTACCAGAACCCTTAAAAGATTCTGGGGAAGCTTTACTACTTGTTTTACATAGGCGATCGTTCCGGTCTGATATAAATCCCGGAGTTCTGGTGTTTCCTGCCTGGAATTTCTCTGTGTCACCAGAAAAATCTTCTGGTCCTGGACCATTGCTGCCTCAATCGCCTTCATGGAACGCTTGCGGCTTATATCAAAATGAACAACCATTCCCGGAAGAATAGTAGTTCCCCTAAGTGCTATGGCAGGCATTATAATGACTGGTTCACTCATCTATTGTCTATCCCTTCATCAGGCTGTTTCCGGGGTTCCGCTTTTCTTGACCCTTGGACTTTTACGGCCTGCCGGTTGTGCCGGAGCTTCTCCCCGGACAATCTCCGGTTTGCCGGTTCCCTCTACAACCTCTTTAGTAATAATACATTTGCGGATAGTATCATCTGAAGGAGCCTGATACATCAGATCCATCAGCGTACTCTCCATAATGGCACGCAGACCTCTGGCACCTGTCCGGCGCTCCATGGATCTTCTTGCCATCATTTCCAGTGCTTCTTCCTTAAAATCAAGTTCCACACCATCTAATTCAAACAATTTGTGATACTGCTTTGTCAATGAATTCTTAGGCTCGCGAAGAATACGGATTAAAGCCTTCTCATCCAAACTGTCCAGAGTAACAACTACCGGCAAACGCCCTACAAACTCCGGAATCAGGCCATATTTGATCAGATCTTCCGGCATAACATCCTTAAGCACGTCACCTACGTTTCTCTCTTCTTTAGAGGTAACTTCTGCGCCAAAACCAATGGCTTTGGTATCCTGTCTGGATTCAATGATCTTTTCAAGACCATCAAAAGCACCACCGCAGATGAAAAGGATATTGGTAGTATCGATCTGCAAAAATTCCTGATGAGGATGCTTTCTTCCTCCCTGCGGCGGAACGCTTGCCACTGTGCCCTCCAGGATTTTCAAAAGAGCCTGCTGTACGCCTTCTCCGGAAACATCTCTGGTGATGGAAACATTCTCTGATTTTCTTGTAATCTTATCGATCTCATCAATATAAATAATGCCATACTGAGCTCTCTCAATATCATAATCTGCTGCCTGGATAATCTTTAAAAGGATATTCTCCACATCCTCGCCTACATATCCGGCTTCTGTAAGAGTGGTGGCATCTGCAATGGCAAAAGGTACATTTAAAAGCCGTGCCAATGTCTGTGCCAGAAGTGTCTTACCGGATCCGGTAGGTCCAAGCATAAGAATATTGCTCTTCTGCAGTTCCACATCCAGGTTCCTGGATGCGGTCACTCTTTTATAATGATTATATACTGCTACGGAAAGAACCTTTTTTGCTTCATCCTGTCCGATCACATAATCGTCCAGAATGGCATGGATTTCTTCCGGCTTAAGCAAATTGATCTCAGATCCCAGTTCTTGATCGTATCCTCCAAATTCCTCTTCCATGATCTCTGCACAGATACCTACGCATTCATCACAGATATATGCGCCGTCCGGTCCTGCGATCAGCTTCTTTACCTGATCCTCCGTTTTACGGCAAAAGGAACATCTTATTTTTCCCTCTCTTATCTTCTCTGCCATGGGTCAATACATTTCCTTTCTATTTCTTTGCAGAAGCTTTCCCATAAAAAATACAGTTTCTGCGTCTTTCCTTTTTAAGCAAGATAAGACTCCTGATGTTCAGGAGTCTTTTCTTAATCATTACATACAAAAGAAAGCTCCTGTTTGAGTCCTCTTTTGTTTATGTTGTTACTTATGCATGACAACACCATCGATCAGGCCATAAGCTTTGGCTTCTTCTGCTGACATATAATTATCCCTGTCAGTGTCCTTCTCTACAACCTCCAGTGGCTGTCCGGTATTGGCAGCAAGAATCTCATTTAAGGTTCTCTTCGTTTTTGCAATATGATCAGCTACGATCTGGATCTCTGTAGCCTGTCCCTGGGCACCGCCTGAGGGCTGATGAATCATGATCGTTGAGTTTGGAAGGGCAAATCTCTTACCTTTCGTACCTCCGGCCAGAAGAAATGCTCCCATGCTGGCAGCCATTCCAAGACATATTGTAGATACATCACATTTGATATACTGCATTGTATCATAAATAGCCATGCCGGCTGTCACAGAACCTCCCGGGCTGTTAATATAAAGCTGAATATCCTTTCCAGGGTCTTCTGCTTCCAGGAAAAGCAGCTCAGCCACTACAAGGCTTGCGCTTACATCATTCACTTCTTCTCCCAGGAAAATGATCCTGTCCTTTAAAAGTCTTGAATAAATATCGTAACTTCTTTCCCCTCTGCTTGTCTGTTCAATGACATATGGCACTAAACTCATAATTTCCTCTTTTCTACTCTCTGATTAAACGTAACTGTTCAGTACCCTTACAGTTGCGAGGCAAATTCAAGAATGCCTCGGCATTCTTGCTGCGAGGTGCGCGTCATGCAATTGCATGACATACTTCTCCTGCGCACCTCTGCAATCCTGCCGGAGGCTATATCAGCTGGGGGATTGACTCCCAGCTGATATATTTCAAAACACCTCACAGGATACTTCCTATTGAATAGTTACAATTAAGCTTCTTTTGCAGCATCAGCTAACATAGTAACTGCTTTCTGTACTGCCAGGTCTTCTTTCATCTGTCCAAGACCCTGCTCGCCAAGAAGCTCTCTGACTTTGTCAGCTTCCATCTTATACATCTCAGCCATCTTGCTGATCTCTTCATTGATCTCATCCTCAGATGCTTCGATATTCTCTGTCTCAACCACTTTCTCAAGAACCAATCTAGTCTGGATTCTCTTAAGAGCCTGTGGCTTCATATCTTCCATCATCTTGTCCATGCTCTGACCTGTGAACTGGAAGTACTGCTCCATGGAAAGGCCCTGGGACTGCATTCTTCTTCCGAAGTCATCCATCATCTGACGGCACTGTGTATCGATCATTGCCTCTGGAATATCCATCTGTGCATTCTCGATCACTTTATCGATCACTGCATTCTCTTTTGCAGTTTTTGCTTCTGCTTCTTTTTTCTCTGTCAGTTCCTTCTTAACATTCTCTTTGTACTCAGCAAGAGTATCGAACTCAGAAACATCCTTTGCAAAATCATCATCCAGCTCCGGAAGTTCTTTTGCTTCGATCTTCTTAACATCACACTGGAATACAGCTTCTTTGCCTGCAAGCTCTTTTGCCTGATATTCCTCTGGGAATGTAACCTTAACTTCTACATGGTCACCTGTATTTGCACCGATCAGCTGATCCTCAAATCCAGGAATAAATGTATTGGAGCCAATAGTCAGCGGATAATCGCTGCCCTTGCCGCCTTCAAATGCAACACCGTCTGTGAATCCTTCAAAGTCGATAGTAACAATATCATCCTTCTGTGCTGCACGATCCTCTACAGTGATTGTTCTGGAATTCTTCTCCTGCTCTTTCTTAACTTCAGCATCAACTTCTTCATCTGTTACACTGATCTCTGTCTTCGGAACTTCCAGTCCCTTATACTCACCAAGAGTAACTTCCGGCTTAACAGCTACTTCTGCTGTAAAGATAAAGTCTTTTCCAGGCTCCATCTGTACAACGTCGATCTTAGGCTGGGAAACGATCTCAAGTTCGCTCTCTGCAGCAGCTTTGCTATAATGCTCCGGTAACAGTGCATTCACAGCATCCTCCAGGAATACTCCCTTTCCGTACATCTTCTCGATCATCTTTCTTGGAGCTTTTCCTTTACGGAATCCAGGAATGGAAATTCTGTTTTTTGCTTTTTTGTAAGCACCTTCCATTGCCTTGTCTAAATCCTCAGCAGAAACTTCAATCGTAAGCTTCGCCATGTTTTTTTCCATTTTCTCAACCTGTAAACTCATTTTCGTGTTCCTCCTTAAAATTCAGGTAAAATAATACATTGCCATCCGGTCTGTCAAATATCCATGCAGGCAGTCACTGTCTCAGACTTCTGGCCTTTAATTTTTATAACGCTCATGAATAACGCTACAATTCTTTATAATTACAGTCATTGTAGTAGTATAGCACAGGAGTTTCAAAAACGCTAGTGTTTTTTCAAAGGAAAGCCCCCATTTTACATGGTTTTTCCAGCAAAAGACCATTTTACCGGGTATATACTACTGATTCTGCAATTTCATCTGCTTTTTCTTTTCCAAGAAGCTGTTCAATCAGGGATAGTGCAAAATCAACGGCTGTACCCAGTCCCCTGCTGGTGGTAATATTGCCATCTGTTACCACTTTTTCCAAGGATTTTTCTGCCCCTTTTAATCCGTCCATGCAGGAAGGATAAGCAGTTGCTTTCTTTCCCTCCAGAAGTCCCAGGGAAGCCAGCACAGTAGGTGCTGCGCAGATAGCTCCGATTTTTCCGCCTTTCTGATCAAATTGTGTCAACAATCTTGCAAGCGACTCATACTCTCCAAGGTACTTTGTCCCCGGCATCCCGCCAGGAAGCACCAGCATATCCGCATCTGAAAAATCAGTTTCATCAAATAAAGAATCTGCCAAAAGGGCAATATGGTGAGAAGTAACTACTTCTTTTTTGTCCATAATTGAAACGGTAGTGATCCGGATTCCTGCCCTGCGCATCAGATCTACTACAGCAAGTCCTTCAATATCTTCAAATCCGTCTGCCAGAAAAATATAAACATTTTTTGCCATTATTATTTCCTCTTTCTTCCTATTTTATTTCTCCCTTGTTCCATGTATAATGAGATTGGGTTTTCCCACATTATAAATGGTATTGGTTTTCCCCATATTATATAAGGAGGCTTTTATTATGGAAATCGAACGAAAATTCCTGATTTCTCAGGAAAATCTGCCCCAAAACCTGGTATCTTATCCTTCAAAAAAGATCCAACAGGGATATCTGTGTACAGATCCTGTTGTCCGTATCCGCAGATCCAATGATTCTTATTATCTTACCTATAAATCCAAAGGACTGATGTGCCGTGAAGAATACAATCTGCCTCTTACTCAGGAAGCTTATGAGCACCTGAAGCCTAAAGCAGATGGTGTTATCATATCAAAAACCAGATATGTGATTCCGGAAAAGGACGGTCTGACCATTGAATTGGACATCTTTGACGCTCCATATCAGGGGCTTTTCCTTGCAGAGGTAGAATTCTCTTCTGAAGAAGAAGCTATATCTTATATACCTCCAGAATGGTTCGGTGAAGAAGTAACCAACTCTTCCAAATATCACAACAGCACTTTAAGTAAGGGAATTTGCCAGTTGTAGCAGTTTTAAGTATTTCCGATTATCTGTATCTTGATTACAGTTTGCTCTGTATCCAGATGCATTTTTATCTGATTTTTTATTTACATCTTTTTGCCTTTATCTGCGCAGGCCTGAAGTGCTTCAAAAACAGCGCTTCTAAAGCCTGCCTTTTCCAAAGTACGCACACCCTCAATGGTGGTTCCTGCTGGTGAGCATACCATATCTTTTAATTCTCCAGGATGCATTCCTGTCTCAAGTACCATCCTGGCACTTCCCAGAACAGACTGTGCAGCAAACTGGTATGCCTGTTTTCTTGGCATCCCCTGTGCCACTGCTGCATCTGCCATTGCTTCAATGAATATAAATACGTATGCCGGAGAACACCCACTGACTGCTCCCACTGCATCCATCAATCGCTCCGGCACAACCTGCGTTTTGCCAAAACTGTCAGTGATCTTCAATACCTGTTCCAGATCATCATCTGTTACCAGTTCATTTCTGCAAACACCTGTCATACCTTCACCTACCTGAGCAGGGGTATTTGGCATAAGGCGTGCTACTTTCAGGGATGTCTGACATATTTCCTGTATCCAGTCCAGACTTTTCCCTGGTGCAATACCGATCACCATATGCTCTGGAGTAAGATCCGCCCGTACTTCTTCGATCACTTCCTGATAGAACTGTGGCTTAACGGCCAGAATGATCGTCTTTGCATTTTTAACTACCTGGCGATTGTCCAGGGTGGTTACAACTCCCAGCTTTTCCCTGCTTCTTTTGCTGCCTTCTTCTGTAAGATTTGATACAATGATCTCATCCTTCTGAAAAATCCCTTTTTTCAGGATCCCGCTGATCATCGCAGATCCCATGTTCCCACATCCGATAAATCCAATTTTCATCTTCTTTGTCTCCTTGTATACATATACATCTTTAACAAAACACCCCTGAAAGCCTGCTATTACAAGGGCACTGAAAAACTTCCATTTTTTCTTAAGTGGAAGTTTTTCTTTTATATTTTTTCAATTTTTTTTTAGAAAAAGCACAAAAAAGCTATGGCTTACTCCATAGCCAGCTCTTCTAATCTTACTATTCGTTTTACATTTGCTGTAAATGCCGTAAAATACATTTGCAGATGCATAGCAAATAGACCTCTCGAATCTGCTTTGCGCAAACCGTGAGCTTCCTTTAATTCTCCATTCTTTTCTTCTATCCTGTGCCGAATCTTCATTCGCTCCTGAAAATATTCACTTTCTTCAAATTTAAGCCGTTCAAGATTTTTCTCGCTTGCTTGCGTAATACTGTAGCTTCGTTCTTTAGCCTTTGATTTCCCTACACGGCAGTTTTCTCTTTGTGAGCATTTCCGGCACTTTACTTTGCTAAATATATATCTTAAATAAGTGTTTCCGTTTTTTGCTGTTCTTTTTTCCACACGCGTGGAAAGCTCTCCGGCAGGACACTGCAACATCCCCGCATCTTTGTTAAAGCAGAAACCTTCCTCAAGGTTTCCGTTTGCTGCTGCAGCTACTGCTGTATTGGTCCTGGCAATCAATGTAATCTCTTTTCCGCAAACTTCCAGATTATCATCACTGACATATGCCATATCGCCTATAACTTCTGTAACTTTTATTCCATTTTCCTTTGCTTTTTCTATCAGTTTTGGTAATTCCTGCCCATCTGGCGCTCCTCCATCTGTTACACTGATCCCTGCAATAAGACGTTCTTCTGTCATCGCAAGGTGATTTTTATATCCATAAAACGTACTGGTTGCCGTTTTATGCCCGAATCGTGCATCTTTATCCTCTTTGGAGCGGATCTCTTTGAGCCGTTCATCTTCTAGCAGCTCTTTCATTTCCCGAGAAAGTTTCTGTATCTTTTCATTTCCACAGGATTCTATTCCTTCCTCCAAAATCCGGAGGAGTTCCTTAGTATAGGCAATTTCTTCATCCAACCCTGCTTCCAAAGATGGTTTCTCAGGAAATTGCTCTGATAATTCAAAAGCTGTTTTATAAATCTCTTTCCGGAGTTGTTTGCTCATATCTCGCAGAATCTGCGTTGGGGATTTTGCCCGAACAGACGCAAGTGTATGAGTGGAATCGACGATAATGGTTCCCGATTTGATCAGGTTTTTGTCTAGTGCCTGTTGAATGGTTTCTTTCAGTAGTTCTTCTAAGATATCTTCTGTAATACGAGTTTTTCTGAATTTTGTAAGAAGACTGGAATCTATCATTTTTGCTTCCGGTTCCAGATTAAGGAAAAATTTATATGCCATGTCCGTCTGGGCGCTACTTATTAGAGCTTCGTCAGAAAGATCATACAGCTTTTTCAGAAAAAGCAGTTTAAACATCATCTCCGGTTCCTTCGCCGGGCGACCGAAATTTTCACAATACTGCTTACGAAGCATTGGATTTACAAAGCTGAAATCTATATTTTCTTTTATTCTCCGCAAAAGATGATCTTCGGGAATGATTGCATCGTAAAGCCCCTGATATGGTGACAATGATAATTGTAACTGTGAATGATCTTTTAACATGGTAGCCGCTCCCTCCTTATATTTCTATTATAATGGAAATACGAAAAAAAGCCCAATTCTTTTTTAGAATCAGACTTTTTCAGTGCCCTTATAAATCAAAGGATTTCGCCATTTTGGGAATAAAATAGATGTGTGTTTCTGTTTCCGCAGAGTGATGATATATCAGGAGGTTTACCCCAGGGGATAGGCTTTGGAGAACGGGAAATATACATTTTGGCGAAAGAATACTTTTTCGCAAAAGCGGTTTTGTTAAAGGAGCGTATGATGAAGGAAATTGAACAGTTCGCAACCCAATTTCGAAGAGCGATTGACTTGGCTTTGGAAGCAGGGGAGTTTGATAACGACAGCATATATCGCAGATTTCCACGTGCTTGCTGCGGAGATACGAGTGATTTGTTAGCTCAGTATTTATTGGATAAAGGTATCAAAACAGATTATGTCTGTGGAACATATTGGGGTAAACCGGATGGAAACGGACAATCTCATGCATGGCTGATGGTAGACAAATATATTATTATAGATATCACAGGTGACCAATTTAGTGGCAAGTCTACTTTTCTTAATTATGACAAATCAGTTTATGTAGGTGAGGGAGATGATTTCCATAGGCTCTTTGAGGTTGAAGATAGAGATGTTCATGAGCATCGTGGGTTGAGTGCTTTGGGTGGTTTTTGTGGACCGAGGCTGTGGGATTTATATAGAAAAATTCTAAAATACATTTAGTCAACCACTTTTTATGGGGATAAAACCATTACCCCACTTTGAAAACCTATTGCATACTTTCGCTATGCAGCATAAAATAAATGTTCAGGGGATTATTGAAACCGTATGTCTGCTTTCAAAGAAACCTTGATTTTCTGCGGTTTGTGGGATATTAAGGAACGAAAATGGATATGTGTTTTGTAGCCTTATGAATGAACCATTTGAATATCGCAGCAGTGGGGTGTTTTGAAACTCTGCTGAATAATAGGCTTTTGCTAAAAGGTATCACTTTTGTGAAAATGTATGATACTTCCTGGCAGAAGCCTTTTTATATAAAGATAACTTGACTTCTAAATCTTACTGATGTAATATTTACACAAGTGCAGTAGGATTGCGGACGAAATTTTTTTGTTGCGAAATCTTACGCATGTAATAAAAGGAAGGAGGAATGCATAGTACGATATACCCAGCAAAGAGAAATTTTTTTACTTCAAAATCTTACGAGTGTAATATTTTGAAGATATAGCGTACATTGAAAATAGAATATGACCATATCAGCAAAGCAAAATGAATGGAGGTCAATATGAAGAAAGGAAAAAGCAGAAACAAGCGAAAGAAAACAAGAAGCAGGCTCCTATGGATTGCGATTGCTGTTATAGGAATAGCTGCGGTAATTTCTGCAGTATGTGTGGCAGGAATGTTGGCAACAAAGGAAAATGCCTGGAAGACACCGGAAGAACTTCTGGTGGAGTACATGGATCATATTCCAAAACAGGAGTATGAAGAAATGTATGCAATGCTACATATTGAGGCATCGGGAAATGTCAGTCAGGAGGATTTTGTAACTCGAAATTCAGCTATTTATGAAGGTATAGAAGTCCAGAATATAGCTGTCCAGATTATTGCATATGACGAGGAGCAAATGACGGTAACCTACCAGACTTCTTTCGATACAGTTGCAGGAACTATCAGCTTTGAGAATAAAGCACTTTTCCTAAAGGACGAAGAAGGATATCAGTTAGTTTGGGATGATTCCCTGATTTTTCCGAATCTGGCATCTACAGATAAAGTAAGAGTTTCCACTACACAGGCAGAACGAGGAGAAATTCTGGATAGGAACGGACGTGTCCTTGCAGGAAAAGGTACAGCATCTTCGGTTGGAATCGTTCCGGGCAAGTTGGAAAACAGAGAGGAAGCAATCGCACAGATTGCAGAACTAGTGGAAATCACACCGGAAGCGATAGAAAAGAAACTGTCTGCAAAGTGGGTAAAGGATGATTCTTTTGTTCCCATTAAAACAATTCCAAGAGTGGAAGAAATTGAGTTAATGTCTATCAGTCCAGATGAAGAAGTCCTAAAGGAGAAAGAAAGGCATGAAAAGTTGCTGGAGATTCCCGGAGTGATGATATCTGATGTTGAAGTGCGTGAATACCCATTAGGAGAAGCAGCGGCACATTTGGTCGGATATGTTCAAAGTGTTACTGCGGAAGATTTAGAGGAGCATGCAGGAGAAGGCTATACAGCCAATAGTGTAATCGGCAGAAGCGGAATGGAGAGCTTGTTCGAGAGTGAACTGAAAGGCCAGAACGGTTGCAGGATTTACATTGAAAACTCGGAAGGCAAAGAGAAGGAGGAACTTGCTTGTATCCTGGTACAGCATGGGCAGGACATCCAGCTTACGATAGATACTGATTTACAGGTTTCCTTGCATGAGCAGTTTAAGGAAGATAAAAGCTGCTCGGTAGCCATGAATCCTTATATCGGAGAAGTATTGGCTTTGGTCAGCACACCGGCCTATGACAATAACGATTTTATTATGGGATTGTCGAGTGAGCAGTGGACTGTACTTAACGAGGATGAGAATAAGCCAATGTATAATCGCTTCCGGCAAGTGTGGTGTCCGGGGTCTACATTCAAGCCAATTACCGCAGCGGTCGGCTTGGAATCAGGAGCAATCGATCCAATGGAAGATTACGGCAACGTAGGCTTAAGTTGGCAAAAGGATGCATCGTGGGGTTCCTATCATGTAACAACACTCCATGCATATGAACCAGTCATTTTAGAGAATGCCCTAATATATTCCGACAATATTTATTTCGCAAAGGCAGCATTAAAGATTGGCTCAGAAGAGATGGAGAGTTCTTTGACTGGACTTGGTTTTAATGAGGAACTGCCATTTGAGATTAAGATGGCAGAGTCGCAGTATTCTAATTCAGAGGGAATTGAAACAGAAATACAGTTAGCAGACAGCGGTTACGGTCAAGGGCAGGTTTTGGTGAATCCATTACATATGGCATGTATCTATTCTGCTTTCTGTAACGAGGGAAATGTTATAAAGCCGTATTTAGTATATCAGAAAGACGCAGTAGCTGAGTATTGGATTCCGGGAGCCTTTTCTAATGAGACAGCAAGCCGTGTATTGGAAGGAACAAAAAAGGTTGTGAATGATTCTAATGGAACTGGATATGCAGCCCATCGGGATGACATTCTTTTAGCAGGAAAAACAGGTACGGCAGAAATCAAGGCATCGAAGGATGATACTTCGGGTACGGAATTAGGATGGTTTGCAATTTTTACAGCAGAAGATACGGTAGAACGTCCTATATTGATTATTAGCATGGTAGAAGATGTGAAAGGAAGAGGAGGAAGCGGATATGTTGTTAAGAAAGACAACCTGGTTCTGGAAGAGTGGTTTGGCAGCAATTAGCTTTGTATTAATACTTAGTATTTCGGGGTGCAGTGATGCACCCCCGGAAGAAAATACAGTTTCGGAAACGGTAATAGATGTTCAGGCTATTCAGGAAGAATCAGAGGAGGATGCAGATGAAATTATAAGCGTCTGCATTGATCTTTATGAGAAAGCAGAAGAAGAAAATAAATTAGCGGATTTGGAAACAATCCGTAGTATTGTAAATCGTCTTGGAGAAAATGGTTATTCGGCAGTTGACAGCAGAAATCAAATTAACATGACGGAACCAGAGAAGGTAGTGGAATTCTGCGAAAAGGTGGATGCACAGGAGGAAGCAGAAATAACGATTCTTGAAATCAGTTATTTGGGCGGATTTGTAAAATACGATTTGCACACAAAAGGCGGAAATGTGGATGTGGTCAGAAGCTATTACAAGTATGAAAATGGAAATATGAAAAGAGAGGTTATAGGAAACTATCAAGCGGAGTATTGGAATTATACAGAAGAAGGTTACCTGATGTTTTCCGGTGTTTGGTTTTCAGAAGAATTATATGTTCTTACATTGAGTGGAGCAGAGGAACATACCGCATTACGGGTACAGCCATTGGATGAAACATATAGGGAGTTGAGTCGGAAATATCTCAACCCAATCAGCTTTGAACGGAATAATATGTTCATTGTGGATTGGAGTGAGGAGGATTTCGGGGATTTGAATTTCTATGATATGTATGACATTCTTTATCCAAAAGTGAATGGTCAATATGCTCCCTATGTTGCTGATGACAACTTATCAGTCAGTGCAGTTTATCAGATTCCAAAAGAAGAATTTGAAAGTGTTATTATGAAATATTTCAACATTGATAGTGAAACGCTACAATCAAAAACCATCTATGATTCGGAGAATTTGACTTATGAATATAAGCCGAGAGGCTTTGAAGAAGTAGAGTACCCCGAATATCCATATTCAGAGGTAGTAGGTTTTACAGAAAACAATGATGGGACAATTACACTTACAGCCAATGTAGTATTCCCTTATGCGGGTGATTCCAAGGTATATGCTCACGAGGTTGTGGTTCGCCCTTTAGAGAATGGACGGGTACAATATGTATCTAATCGAATTATACCATCCGAAGACAACTACAGAGAAACTTGGCATACGCCACGGTTGACGTTAGAAGAATGGGAAGAATTGTACGGAGGAGAATAATGGAGGATGTGAAATGGCTGCTTAGAAAATGTGGACTTCTAATTTTACTGCTGTTGATTTTCGTGATAGTTGGGGTAATCTGTTGGGGGAAAATGCATGAAGAAGAACAAAAGGTGGCAGAAGAAGTATGGGAGCCACCTGTAGAAATCGAAAATAGCGAAGCAGAAACAGAAGAAGCCGAGAATGCGGAAACTTCCACAGAGTCAGCATATTGGTTTATTCCGCAAGCCAGTGATTGTCTTATCTCAGATGAGGAAAAGGAACAATTGCAGAGTATGGTTTTGTCAGCGGCAGATTCGGTAGCAGAAATCTATAAGGATATTGTAATTGCAGATGCACCAAGTTATTCTTCCGGCATTAGCGAATTTACCAACGAGCAGAGGAAAACTGTGGTGGAGCAATTGGGCAGAAGCGGTCTGGTAAGTGTTGAAGAAGATACTGCCATGCAAAACCATGAAGCAGTCGAAACATTTTATGCAGATTACTTGGATGGACGGGACTCAATGGTTACGGTATTCGAAGTACATAGAGATGGACTGATTGGAGCAGTTACTTTTATTTACCGGAAAGGTGAGTTGCAGACTTATTATATAGGTGTTCGTTGGAAGGAAGGTGGAGTGCCTGAAATACAGGGAACTTCGGTAAGTAATGTGGCTGAAATCAAACTTACGGAAAAAGGGTATTTTATCTACGCATATGAATATGTGATTGCACATGCAAGTTTGAGACAGTATTGGAGAATAGAACCGCTTCCGGAAGACTGCCAGGAACTGACGGAGAAATACATATCAGGACTAAGTTATGTGAATTACAATGTGCTTGTCACAAACTGGAACAGTAGCAATGTAAAGGATATTTTGATGCCTTGCATGTATGAAGATATTTACCGAATTTCCACGGGTGAAAATCTGAAAACTGAGGATTGGAAGATTCCGGCAGAGGAATATGAAAGGATAATGACCACCTATTTTCCAGTATCGATAGAACAGTTAAGAGAGTATTGTGGGTATGATGAAGGGAGTAACAGCTATGAATATGAGATGATTTATGCCAGCCCATACCCACCTTTTGGAGAAGTAGTTGACTATACAAAAAATGCGGATGGAACGATTACACTTATCGTGGATGGAGTATGGCCGGATTATAATTCTGATCTCGCTTTTCGGAATACGGTTGTGGTCCAGCCATTTGAAGACGGAACTTTCAGGTATCTTTCCAATTCTATAGAACAAATTGAATTGGAACTGCCGCCAATAGCAAGAACGAAAGGATGATTTTATGGTATTAAGGAAAAAGAGCATTCTACTGATCATGGTATTTCTGATTGGGGGTTTCGTGTGTGCCTGTGGAAAAGAAGATAGTGTTGCGGGAGAATCTCTTGTGGAAGATACGGAAGAAGTATCTTCCACGGAGGAAACAAAAAATACTGAGGAAGAGGCTGCAGTACAATGGGAAAAGGGCTACGATCTTCCGGTAGATGAACAGGAAAGGGAAGAAGCTGAGACTGACTGTAAAAAGCTGATGGAACTTTATCTTGACATTTATGAAACAGCAGATAAAGGGATAGCATCTAATGTTGTTTTGGATGATCAAACGGTTCTTGAAATTCAGAAGAAGGTAAAGGACGCAGGATATCCAATTGCTACGATGGTAACGTATTCTAACATGGAGAATTATGAAAGTGTTGACAGTTTTCTGAAAGAATGTATGGAAGGGAAAAGAGGCTCTGTGGTGATTTATGAAATCCACAATGATGGTGGACTGGGCAGAATGAAATTCATTTTTGATGGAACGGATATGTATGTTGTGAGTACAAGAGGAATCTGGAATGCTGACAACAAGCCGGGAATTTCGTACATTTCTTATACGAGACTCAAAGAATGGAAATACACGGAAAAAGGATGGTTCTGCTATGAGCTGTGTGTGCCAGAGCCGCCAGAGGTTAGTGAAATTATGGATGGAAGCTGCCTGATCAGAATAAAACCTATGACAGAGGAACAGTGTGAAATGTCTGAACGTTGTGTTCGGGGGCTTGGATATCAGGGACAGAACCTTTTGTGTTCCAACTGGAATGTAGAAAATATGAGTGAGTTGGATTATAACGGAATGTTTGAATATCTGTATGGAATGAAATATGGAGAAAAGTTCAATTCTGAAGATTATCCAAATGGCATTCCTAAAGAAGAGTTCGAAAGTCTGATTATGGAGTATCTTCCCATAACAGCGGAGCAGATACGAGAGTACGCAGTATTTGATGAGGAAAACCAGACCTATCTTTGGGCGAGACTTGGGTGCTTCAATTATGCGCCTACCTTCTTTGGAACTTCTCTGCCGGAGGTTGTCGACATCAAAGAAAATCAAGATGGAACAGTCACATTAACAGTTGAGGCGGTCTGTGACATGGTCATTTGCGATGATGCAGTCATAACCCATGAACTTACGGTAAGGTTTGCAGAGGATGGCAGTTTTCAGTATTTGGGGAATGAAATCCTAAATGACGGAATTATGCATATACCAGATTACCAATACCGTATTAAAGAATGATTTGATAATACTGGTGTTTTATGGTATTTTTACAGATATGAAGAAAGGAGACTTACATGAAATATATTTATAAAATCACGGGAAAAGTAAGTTTAATACTATATATATTTATGTTGTATCAATTCTGGCATCTATGTCAATATGGTGGCTTGAGAAGGCATATACCGATGTTGGCGTTAGGTATAATAGGATTGGTTGGCACAGTGGTTCTCTGGCTGATTTCGAAAAGGCATAATCAAGAAGTTAATTCAGGAGATAATGGAAATAAGAAACTTTTCTATACGGAAATGATACTCCTTATAGCAGCAACTTTATTCTTTGGTGGACGTATCGTTTATTCTGCAGTTCCGTATCACGGGGCACTGTCTTGGAAACTTGATGAGTGGATGCGTAAAAAAGAAGTAGAACTGGAGCATAATAATCTTTTTGAGGATGGTGTAGAAGGGATTCTGATGGATTTGGATGAAGCATTGCAACTGCCGGAAGAACTCTATATTGCAAATAAATATCAGGTGTCATTTGATGAAAACGGAACGATTCAAAGGATTTATGCATTCATATATGGAAAAAATGAGGCTGGAGAGAAAAAAACGTATCTTATTGATTATGACGCAGACAGCAGTAATGATATGACTGTTTGGATAGATGGTAATGTGAATGGAGAATATAGTGACGATATGCGTTTGTCTCCAATGATTGAAATTTTGAACAATTCAGACTGGACGAGTCAGGTAGAGGCGTGGGCTGAAACATTTGAAGAGCAGCAGATTTATGAAATACTCTATATGGGGCGAAGATCTTTTAGTTCAGAGGAAGGCTTACAATATATTTCGGGAGATGCAGATGGTGATGGAACTGAAACAGGAACCGGCAATTTTACTCAGCTTAGAAGCGGTGGAGAAATCGTTGGGTTTGAGGTATCTTTGCATATTCCTGATTTAAATAGTGTCACACCTGTTCGATATATTATGGAGCCTGAGTACGTCAGTCAACAAGAATTGAAGCAGGAGAATACGATGCAGCAGGTGGAGGATGCTAAAGATACAGAAAGTTGGACTGTGGATCAAAGTGATGGAACTATGTATTTCTTTTTAGATGAAAATAATGGATGGCGTTTGGTGATAACGGATGCAGCTGCCGGAAGCAGATTTTATGTAATGGAAAAGACAATGGATGGTGGTTCTACTTGGGAATGCATAAATGATGATCCGTTCAGTGGACAATTGGGAGTTGCAGAAGGTTTAATATTTTATGATGAGAACTTTGGGGTTGCAGGAATTACAGGCGCATCCCAGTCCTATTCCCGCTTATATGTCACTCGCGATGGCGGAAGGACCTTTGAAGAAATGAAACTTCCAATGGATCTTGTTTCAGAATTACCACAAATCGCTATCGATTGCGGATTTACGGTGGAGGATTTTGATTACCTGAATATGCCTGAAAAAGAGGACGACACATTGACGATAACGGTTACCACAGATGCAGCGGAGAAAGATGGGATTGTATTTCAGTCAACTGATTATGGAGCGACATGGGAATACAAAGGGCTTGTTCAGATAGCGAATTAAGAAAAATCGGGTAAAAGTCAGAGATTGACCTTTACCCGATTCTTTATTTCCAGATATTCATGTCAGACAAGATAGACATGGTTATTTCAGTTGCGTTGCCTCCGGTAGCATCGCTGTCTGCACCAATGTTGGTAGCAAAAAAGTATGTATTATCTGCAGTTTCGATATAACCGATAAACCATCCGTTCACATCCTGGCCATCCACACGTCCGGTTCCGGTCTTTCCGTAGAATGTTCCGGCATCGGAAGAAGAAAGGCAGATGGAATCTTTTACTGCATTGATGTTTTCAGGAGCAAATCCAAAGTTGTTATTCTGCAGCTGGGTTAAAAGTTCGACTTGCTCTATTGGAGAAATTTTCAAGGAAGACTCCATCCAATAGGTGGAGAAATCACCACTTATATTTTCGTTTCCATATCCAATTTCCTGAATATAGTTGGAAATGTTAGCGGCTCCAAGCTGTTCGTCCACAGATTCAAAATACCAATTCACAGAGGAATTCATTGCTGACTGTAAGGTCTGGTCTGCATTCCATGCTTCAAATGGATAGGTTTCTCCATTCCATGCAATGAACGAATTTTCCGGTGTAATGATATCTTCTTCCAATCCGAACAGGGCATCGTATATCTTGTAGGTGGAGTTTGGTGCAACTCGCAGGGTGGCATGCTCCTTGTCGTGTATGCTCCATGCATCATTTTCCAAATCGTATAAAACAAAGCTGCCTTCGTATTCTCCGAAGTATGTGGAGAGGTCTACATAGGAAACATTCTCAGAAGAGGAATCCCATTGGTAGTGGCTTCCGTCTGCTGCGTATGTAGAAATAAAAGGTGCGAATCCAAGGAGAAGAACAGCAGTCAACATGAATGCAGTCATACCTTTTATTCTTTTCATAAATGTCGGCTTCTCATAAGAGGCAATGTTGATAATTCTTCGTTTCATCTGCTCCATGTTTCCACCAAGGCCGGCGGCAAACGGAAAAGGAGTAAGTGAAACCTTCTCTGCAAAGTTAATCAGTGTATTACCATAATCTTCGTAAGCATCCTCTTCAAGCATTTTCAAAACGGAAGTGTCACAGGCAACCTCTCTGTCATTACGCATTTCTTTCAGTGCATACCAGACAAGAGGATTGAACCAATATATTACCCCGGCAAGATTCATCAGATAACTGGCAACAGCATCTTTGTGCTTATAGTGCTGCAGTTCGTGCAACAGCATATACCGCATATCGGATTCGTTGTAATCAGAGATCAGATGAATCGGCAGATAAATACATGGTTTCAAAAGTCCCACAATAATCGGGGATTTCAAAAATGCAGTACTGTAAACAGGGATATTTCTGTGAATTCCCATTTCCTCCAAACATCGATGATATAGTCTGCGTACCTCCGGGTTCTGAAGGGGAAGTGCAGATTTCTCCAAATTGCGTAGGCGGAGTGAGGATTTGATTACTAATATAATCATTGCAAAAATGCCTACAGTCCATATCCCTAATAATATATATCCAGCAATGGATGGTGTCTCGCTATTTACAGAAAGTGCGAAATCATTCATCCAGTCTGTATTTCCGGTCGGATGAATTCCCACAGCTTCCCCCATAGCGGTTGCGGTACCAGAAGCAGGAGAGCTTCTTAAGCTACCAAGCCACGAGAAGATTTGTGGAAATCCGATGAGACGGAACGGTATAAAGGGAACTGCCAGCAACCCAAGAAGCAGGAACCACAGATTATACTGCATCCGGCTGGACAGGTTGTTTTTGAATATCCGCTTGGCTATCAAAAGAATTCCGATGATACCGCTGATAAATACATTGCATATTAAAAAGCGTATCATAAAATTAGCCACGTTAATTTCCTCCTTTTTTTGACCTCTTGGAAAGAAGGGAACGGAGGGTGTCTATTTCTGTTTCAGACAGTCTGTCATTTTCTATATAGGCAGACAGCATGGCAGTGATATCCCCGTCATAGTATCGTTCCAGAAAAGAGTTGCTTTCCTGGCCGATGTATTCGCTTTCTTTCACGACTGGGGTATAAACAAACACTCGGCTCTGTTTTTCATAAGTTAGAACGCCTTTTGTTACGAGACGTTTGATTAAAGTCTGTATCGTCTTAGGACTCCAGCTTGTGGTCTGTAATAATTTATCTGTTATTTCATTGGTACTGATCGGCGCATGTTTCCATACGATTTTCATAACTTCAAATTCAGCTTCAGAAATCTGTGGTAAATCGTTCATTTTAAATCCCTCCTTAAATCTTACGGCTGTAATAAATATATTATAGACGTTATTTATGTGGTTGTCAATTTCAGAAAAAACATATTGACTTGAAATCTTACTTGTGTAATAATTGAAATATTACAAGAGTAAGATTTGGAGATGGCAACAAAAAGAAAAGAACCAGAATCACAACGGATTAGCTGGTTCCTTTACTCGTTTGAATTACCTCTTTTATGTATGAGTGCTAAGAGGTATTCAATTGCTGGAAGAATCTCGGCTGCCTCTTGCTCATCACATTCCTGTAGCATCAATAACAGTTTTTGTTTTTTCAACCCATCCGTAGCAGTGTCAGGGTGGAAAATCCGGTCTGCAGGAATGTGTAAATAAGCGATGATCTGGCACAATACTTCGAACTTGGGATTCCCACGGTCGTTTTCAATATTCAGTATTGTACGTTCATCACAACCTATTTGTTCAGCTAATGCTGCTTGAGATAGATGGGCTTCTTCTCTGGCAGCCCGAACTACCTTCGCAAGATTTTTTACATAGTCATGCATTACAATTCACCTCAGTGCTAGTTTACACTACAGGGTAAATATTATGAATTACAATAGAGTACAGGTATAAGATGAAACGAACTACACCATAAAAGGAGAAATCACATGGAAGCAAGGAAACAGCACAGAATACGATGTTTGTTGAAGTTACTGAAATTTGCTCATGGATAAAAACGCATTGATAGGTGTATCGCAATTCATGGAACGATAGAATTGCGATACACCTATTTTATATTTCAAGAGAAAACAAGAAGGAGGCTCATGATGAAAGAGATGGAAGCAAAGACAGAAAACAGATATGAGTACAGAAAACCACAGGAAAAGAGGAAACAGATGATAGCACCGGATTTATTTGAATTTGCATATGTACCGGATTGGTACGGACATTTAGCGGAACTGGAGAGATTGGCATTGCCGGAATCATGGAAGTTCCGAAAGCCGAGCCGGGAAACAAAGAATGCAGACACCCCCATTTTAGAACGTTACATACATACAATTTTTCGCAAGCAGGTTATTGACTTTAATTCAGAAAGTGATCCAAGAAAGGCAGACAGTATTTTTCATTTGGAAAACGAATGCGTCTGCTTCCATACTGGATTATACACACCTCAGTACAAGGGGATTTATGGTTATTTTGAAAGAAACAATTTTTCGGATTCTTTAAGAGATTGGTATTTTAGAGGTTTTTGTGATGAATTGTCTCCAAAGTTAAGATACATCGAGCCATTACCACAAAAGCCCGTCTATCATATGGCGCAGAGTGGCATTAACTTTAATCCAGAGTGGCCTATAAGAGTAAACGTAAATCACATATTGGGAGATGAAGAGAACCTGGAGCGTATTCCGGCTAAAATTCGGAAGGTGAAGAATTTGCCGCTATTGTTTGAAACAGCAGTAGAACTTGGAAGAAGGAAGTCGGTAATTGAACCGGGGCTTGTGGTCCCACAGGGATATCAGGGGAGAGTGCAGTATCTTCTTCCGGTTTATCTGACGAATATGCAGAAACCTGACCTTGCCATGACACTGACGGTTATGGATGGGTACTATTTGGGTAATACCTGTCTGACGTTGGAGATGGCATATTTGAATGCGAGAGTAGTTGCAAGGCCAATGGCTCCGTGGCTTACGGAACTCGTAAAATAGGAAAACAGTACATAGAAACATGGATTGAATGGAACACCCGACAAGATGCAATAGCTGAATTGCGCCTTGTCGGGTGTTTTTCGCTTAAAGGATGATGGACAGGCTTCCTCTCTGCTACTGAAAAAATCTCAAAAAGTTTTTTAAATAGGAAATGAACCTTCCTATTTAACTCTTATGATGATGCCACAAAGCAGAGGAAAGGAGGTGGGCAAGTGTTGAAAGCGAATGAACGTAGGCAGAAGATATTGGAAATTCTGTGTGTGCGCCGTCAGGAAACGATGGAAAATCTGGCACAGGAATTCAATGTTACAACTCGTACAATTCGGAATGATATTGAAGAATTGACACTTGCTCACCCGATTGAAACCGTGCGTGGCAGATATGGTGGAGGCGTCAGGGTTGCTGATGGCTATTATCTTGGACGTAAGTATTTAAAACCAGATCAGCAGGAACTGTTGAAGCGGCTTTCAGAAAATTTAACAGGCGAAGACCTCGCTACGATGAACAGCATCCTTTCCGAATTTGCTTTGACAAAAAGGGCAGAGAAATAAGTCCTGTCTGAAAGATGGAGGTGAAAAGATTTGGAAAGGGTGTTTATCTGCAGTCCGTTCCGGGGAGCGGAAGAGAAGAATGTGGAGCTTGCCAGAAAATATGCCAGATTTGCTTATGAAAAAGGCTGTCTTCCGGTAGTGCCTCATCTGTATTTTCCACAGTTCCTAAAGGAAAGTGATGTTCAGGAACGGATGGCAGGGATTCAGTTTGGACTTTCATTGTTGAAAGAGTGCCGGGAAGTATGGGTATTTGGAGAAATAATGAGTGAAGGCATGTGTATGGAGATTGCGGAAGCTGACCATGCAGGAATTCCCATCCGGTATTTCACAAAGCAAAACGGAGAATTTGTGGAAAGGAGCAGTTTATGAGCGAGGAATTGTTGAAAATTGCAGATGGTCTTTTGGCGGTTTCGGAAGGAGTCCGTGCCCTCGCAGGAAAGGCACATTCATGTAATTGTAGTAAAAATCAGGAAGAAGAACGAGGGCAGAAGGATGAAGAAAGCGGAAATGAGAAGAGTCAGGAGAAACAAGAGAATGCCGTTACCATTGAACAGGTCCGTGCGGTCATGGCATCCAAATCGCAGGATGGAAAAACGCAGCAGGTCAAAGCGCTGATTCAAAAGTATGGGGCAGATAAGCTATCCGGGGTACAGCCGGAGAAATATGCAGATTTGCTTCGTGATGCAAAGGCTCTTTAATGGGACAGCATGCGATATTATCCGCATCTGCCTCCAAACGATGGATGAACTGTACCCCATCTGCATTGTTGGAGAAGCAGTTTGCGGACGAGGAAAGTATCTATGCAGCGGAGGGAACTGCTGCCCATGCTCTTGCAGAGCATAAGCTGAAACGGTTTCTTAAGAAGCGTTCCAAACGTCCGGTATCTGATTATGACTGTGATGAGATGGAAGAATGCACAGATGATTATGTGTCCTTTGCAATGGAGCAGATTGAAAAGGCGAAACAGTCATGCAGTGATCCGGTAGTGATGATTGAGCAGAGACTGGACTTTTCCAGATGGGTGCCGGAAGGATTCGGTACCGGAGATTTGGTCATCGTAGCGGATGATACTTTATACATTGTGGATTTGAAGTACGGAAAAGGCATTGCTGTATCTGCAGAATGGAATCCACAGATGCTTTTATATTCTTTGGGAGCATTGGAACTGTTCGGTTCCCTTTATGACATTGAAAAGGTCAATATGACCATCCACCAGCCGAGACTGGAAAATGTCAGCACCTTTGAAATTACGGTTCATGACCTCATGGAATGGGCAGAGCAGGAGTTGATGCCGAAGGCAGAGATGGCAGCCAAAGGCGAAGGAGAGTTTGCAGTTGGAGATTGGTGTCGTTTCTGTAAAGCGAAAAATACCTGCCGTGCCAGAGCAGAAGAATATTTGAGATTGGCACAAATGGAGTTTAAGCCACCGGAACTTTTGTCAGAGGAAGAAATCGCAGAGGTTTTGAAGGTGGCGGATGAACTTGCCAAGTGGTCTGCAGATGTTTATGCCTATGCACAGGATGAAGCGATTACACACGGAAGGGTATGGAACGGATTCAAACTGGTAGAAGGCAGAAGTAACCGTAAATATGTCAACGAAGAGGAAGTGGCGGATGCTGCAAAAGCAGCCGGATATGAGGACATTTACAAGAAGTCTCTGATTGGTATCACGGAAATGGAGAAGCTGATGGGCAAAAAAGATTTTCAGAAGATACTGGGTAGTCTGGTGTATAAGCCGCAGGGCAAAATCACCTTGGTGCCGGAATCCGATAAGAGACCACCAATTCAAACAGAAACCGCTGAGGCGGATTTTAAGGAGGATGAATAAATGAGCAAGAATGAAACACCGACCAAAGTAATCGTACCGTGCAGATTTTCTTATCTGCATTGTTGGGAGCCGGAAGCAATCAATGGCGGCGAGCCGAAGTACAGCGTGTCTGCCATTATCCCGAAGTCAGATAAGGAAACCATTAAGAAGATTCAGGCAGCGGTGGAAGCTGCAAAGCAGGAATCTTTGTCAAAGTGGGGTGGCAAGATTCCACCGAATCTGAAGCTTCCTTTGCGTGATGGTGACATTGACCGACCGGAGGATGAGGCATATAAAGGCTGTTATTTCTTTAATGCCAACAGCAGACAGGCACCACAGGTGGTTGATAAGCAGGTACAGCCAATCCTGGATCAGACAGAAGTGTATTCCGGCTGTTACGGAAGAATCAGTGTAAACTTCTATGGCTACAACAGCAATGGCAACCGTGGTGTGGCAGCAGGACTTGGTAACATCCAGAAGTTGAAAGACGGAGAGGCACTCAGCAGCCGTACCAATGCAGAGGATGATTTTGAAGCAGTAGAGGATGAAGATTTCCTCGGCTAATGATAAGGGCGGTGTATGCCGCCCGTACATAGAGGAGTTGTTTTGATGAAAGAGACATGGACAGATATTCCCGGACTGGAAGGGAAATACAAGATCAGTAATATGGGGAGATACAAAAGGCTGTCCCGGTATATTCAGGGGAGAAGACTGCCGGAAGAGATTCTTCCTTTGAACCAGAGTCAGGTAAGGGAAGTTAAGGAAAGGCTTGGAAGAAAGGAACATGTGTATGATATTGCTGACAGCATGGGGATTTCCAGAAAGACCGTCAGCAAGATTAAATCGGGAAGGAGTTACGCATGGGCGAAGTAGGATATAAAACACTGGCAATTGACATAGAGACCTTTTCCGATGTGGACTTAATCAAATGCGGGGTATATGCCTATGCAGACAGTCCTGCATTTGAAATCCTGCTGTTTGCATACAGCTTTGATGATGAAGAAACAAAGATTATTGATTTGGCACAGGGCGAACAGCTGACGGAAGAAATAAAAAATGCCCTGTCTGATGTGGGAATTATTAAGACAGCGTTCAATGCTAATTTTGAGCGTACCTGTCTTTCAAAATATATGGGAGTCCGTTTATCTCCCGAATCGTGGGTTTGTACTGCAGTACAGTCGGCTATGCTTGCCCTTCCGCTTTCTTTGGAGGGTGTTGGGGCGGTTCTGGGGCTTTCTGAGCAAAAGCTGAAGGAAGGTAAGGACTTAATCCGCTATTTTTGTGTGCCTTGCAAACCGACCAAAACAAATGGTGGCAGGAGCAGGAACCTTCCATGCCATGCACCGGAAAAATGGGAACAGTTCAAGACGTACTGCATCCGTGACGTGGATGTGGAAAAAGGTATCCGGCAGAAACTGCATAAGTTTCCGATACCGGAATCTGAGATGGCATTTTACCGTTTGGATCAGGAAATTAATGACAGGGGAGTTTTAGTTGACAGGGAATTGGTAGAACAGTCGATTACCTGTGACCTGTTACATAAAGACATTGTGACGAACCGTGCCTATGAGGTAACGGGACTTGAAAATCCAAATTCTGTATCGCAGTTGAAAGGATGGCTTTCAGAACGTGGAGTGGAAATCGACAGCCTATCCAAAGGAGCAGTTGCGGAGTTGATTGAGGATGCGGATGGGGAAGTGCTGGAGGCTTTAAAACTCCGGCTTCTCATGGCGAAAACATCAGTAAAGAAGTATGAAGCGATTGAACGGTCAGTGTGTTCGGACGGAAGGGTACATGGACTGCTGCAGTTTTATGGGGCAAATCGTACCGGCCGGTGGGCAGGAAGACTGGTGCAGGTACAGAATCTTCCTCAGAATCATATCAGTGACTTGGAACTAGCACGTAGTCTTGTCAGAAGAGGGCAGTTCGAGGAATTGGAATTATTCTACGAATCCACACCAAATGTACTGTCTGAATTAATCCGTACTGCATTTATTCCAAAAGAGGGATGCAGGTTTATTGTTGCGGACTTTTCAGCTATTGAAGCGAGGGTGCTGGCATGGTTATCCGGGGAACAGTGGAGACTGGATGTATTTGCTACACACGGAAAAATATATGAGGCTTCGGCATCGGCCATGTTTGGTGTTCCGATAGAGGAAATTACAAAAGGATCTCCACTGCGACAAAAGGGAAAGATTGCGGAACTGGCTCTCGGATACGGAGGAGCAGTAGGGGCATTGACTTCAATGGGAGCCTTGGCAATGGGACTTAGTGAAGAGGAACTGCCGGGACTGGTATCTACATGGAGAAATGCAAATCCGCATATTACACAGTTTTGGTGGGATGTAGATGAAGCAGCCGTGAGGGCAGTCCGTGAAAGGAAAGAAACACAGGTCGGACTGATTCGTTTTCAGTATGCTTCCGGTATTTTGTTTGCCATGCTCCCGTCCGGAAGGAAACTTGCCTATGTGAAACCGAGAATGGGTGTCAACAAATATGGCAGGGATGGATTGACTTATGAAGGTGTGGGAGAAAACAAGAAATGGGAAAGGATGGATACTTACGGGCCAAAGCTGGTGGAGAATATCGTACAGGGTACTAGCCGGGATATTCTGGCAGAAGCCATGATGAGATTGAAGAAAGCGGGATTCTCCATTGTATTTCATGTACATGATGAAGCGGTGCTGGAAGTGCCGGAAGGAGAATCATCCGTGGAAGAGGTATGCAGGATTATGGCAGAGCAGCCTTCCTGGGTACACGGGCTTCCGCTTCGTGCTGATGGCTACGAGTGCCAATTTTATAAAAAGGATTAGGAGGGATTGCAGGATGAAACTGTATATTTCAACAGGAAATTCCCGAATGGAAAAGAAGTGGAATGGACAGGAGATGGAGTTTAGTGTGTTTTTGGAGCGTCTCTCTCATACTGTCCGTACCAGTGAAACGATGGAACAGTATCGGAAACTGAGCAAGGCAAAGCAGGATTCCATCAAGGATGTGGGTGGTTTTGTGCTTGGAAAGCTGAAGGGCGGTAGAAGAAAGAAAGCAAATGTATTATTCCGTTCTGGTCTGACATTGGATATGGACTATGCCACAGAGGATATTGCAGAGCAGATAGAGCTGTTTTTTGATTTTAGATGCCTAATCTACTCTACCCATAAACACACACCGGAGAAACCAAGGCTTCGCTTAATCATCCCATTGTCAAGAACGGTATCGCCGGATGAATATGCAGCAGTGGCAAGAAAAGTGGCAGAGGATATTGGTATGGAGTTGTTTGATGATACAACCTACGAACCAAGCCGCCTCATGTATTGGCCTTCCACCTCTGCAGATGGAGAATTCTTTTTCCGTGATATTCCGGGAACATTTTTGAATCCGGATTCTGTATTGGAAAGATATGCAGATTGGAGGGATTCTTCTTCATGGCCTGTCAGCAGCAGACAAAAAGCAGTTGTCAGCAGGGAGATGAAGAAACAGGCTGATCCGTTGTCGAAGGAAGGAATCGTAGGTGCATTCTGCCGGACTTATTCGATAGAAGAGGCAATCCGTATATTTCTGCCGGATGTATATCAGGAAAGCATGATGCCGGAGCGATTTGATTATATTCCGGCAGATTCACAGGCAGGTGTGGTGATTTATGAAGGGAAGTTTGCATATTCCCACCATGCCACTGATCCGGCTTGTGGGAAGCTGCTGAATGCGTTTGACATTGTCCGCATCCATAAGTTTGGGGAGCAGGATGATAAGGCTGAAGAAGGAACGGATGCAGGAAAGCTGCCATCCTTTAAGGCTATGAGTGACTTTGCGGTGTCGGATGAACAGGTAAAGAGGACACTGGCAAAGGAAAGGGAGAAGGCAGCAAGTGAGGAATTCGATACTGATACCGGGGAATGGCAGACCATGCTGGACTTGGATCGTCAGGGAAAAGTAAAAGACACACTTTCCAATATTGCAACGATTATTCGATTCGATGAGAATCTACAACCTATCGTATTTAATCAGCTGAAGAATGCACTGGATGTCATCGGGGAATTGCCGTGGGTACAGGTCAAAAAAGGATGGGGTGATGCAGATATTGCCTGTGCGAAGCTGTACTTTGAAAGGGTGTATGGGATTTGGTCACCTACCAAATTCAAAGATGCTCTGCTTGCAGTAGTGTCTTCCGAAAGACTTTATCATCCGGTCAAGGAGTATTTTTCCACGTTATCCTGGGATGGATGTAGCAGGATTGACAGTCTGCTGATTGACTATATGGGAGCAGAAAACACACCGTATGTCCGTGCAGTTACAAGAAAAACTCTGGTAGCGGCGGTAGCCCGTATTTATGAGCCGGGTATAAAGTTTGATTCCGTGTTGGTTTTAAACGGTCCGCAGGGGTGTGGTAAGTCTACGTTCTTTGCAAAACTGGGAAAAGAGTGGTATTCGGATTCCCTTACGATTTCTGATATGAAGGATGGAAAAACTGCTGCGGAGAAGCTTCAGGGGTATTGGCTTTTGGAATTGGGAGAGCTTGCGGGTATCAAAAAGGTAGATGTGGAAACCGTAAAATCTTTTGTTACCCGGACGGATGATAAATACAGGCAGTCATATGGAACAACGGTAGAGAGTCATCCGAGGGAATGTGTGATTGTGGGAAGTACAAACTCAGAAGGCGGCTTTCTGCGTGATGTTACCGGAAACAGACGCTTTTGGCCTGTGCATGTAACCGGAAAAGGGAAGCATCGTGGATGGGATTTAACTCCTGAGACGGTAGACCAGATTTGGGCAGAAGCGATTTCCATTTATAAAGATGGAGAAGAGTTGTATCTGAAAGGAAAGGAAGCTGCAGAGGCTTATGTGGCACAGCAGGAAGCAATGGAGTCTGATGAAAGAGAAGGCATTGTGGAGGATTACCTGGAGCGATTACTTCCGGCAGACTGGGACACAATGGATTTGTATCAGAGACGTTCTTATCTTGGTGGTGGAGAGTTTGAAGCAGAAGGAAGAACCGGAACGGTAGTCAGAGAGAGATTCTGTTTAATGGAAGTCTGGTGTGAATGCTTTGGGAAGGAGCGTCAGAATTTCCGAAAGACAGATTCTTATGAGTTAGAATCCATTATTCAAAAAATTGGTGGCTGGAAGAAGTATGAAGGGAATTCCTCCGGCAAAATGCGTATCCCCGGTTATGGTGTACAGAGGGTGTTTGTCAGAGTGAAAAAGGAAACCGCAGGAAACAAATGATGGGTTTCCGTGGGGGATTGGTAAGACGGTAGGCAACAGATGTTGGAAACAGCCATGAAGTCAGCAGGCAAAAGGGCTGTGTCGGTGCTGTTTCCAATGTTTCCACTTATATTTAATAAATGAAAATAAGTATAAGAGGACACGGATACACCCGTATATACGCATATGGGAGAATAGATGTTTTTGAAAGTGGAAACAGCAGAGGGAAACGGAGATGAGGTTTTGCGAGAATGTGTAATTGAAAAGGCTCTGGTAAAAGAGGCAAAGAGCAGGGGCGGCATGGCGGTAAAGTTCGTGTCTCCCGGTTTCGATGGGGTGCCTGACCGTCTCGTTCTGCTTCCTGGTGGGAAGTGTGCATTTGTGGAATTAAAGGCACCGGGAAAAAAGCTGCGACCGTTACAGGAAAAACGAAAACATCAGCTGGAAGCCTTGGGGTTTTCCGTATATGTGATAGATGGATTGGAACAGATCGGAGGTGTGCTGCATGGAATTCAGACCACATAAATATCAGGAATATGCCAGGGAGTTTATTATCGGGCATCCGGTATGTGCTTTGATTTTGGATATGGGACTTGGAAAGACAGTTATTACCCTTACTGCTTTGTGGGAACTGGCACTTGATTACTTTGAGGTAGGAAAGGTTCTGGTCATTGCACCATTCCGTGTGGCACGGGATACTTGGAAGGAAGAACTGGAAAAATGGGATCACTTGAAAGGACTGTCGGTGTCAGTGGTAGTCGGTTCTGAAAAAGAACGATTGGATGCTTTGGAAAAAAAGGCAAGCGTGTATGTAATCAACCGTGAAAATGTGGTGTGGCTTTGTGAGAAGCATCACTGGGATTTTGACATGATTGTGATTGATGAATTATCTTCTTTCAAATCTTATCAGGCGAAAAGGTTCAAAGCACTAAGACGATACCGGCCGAAGGCAATTCGTGTGGTTGGTCTGACCGGAACACCGGGAAATCTTATGGATTTATGGGCTGAGATTGGAATTCTTGATATGGGGCAGAGGCTTGGAAGATATATTGGAGCTTATCGTGACAGGTTCTTTCTGCCGGATAAGCGAAACAGGAATATCATTTATTCCTATAAACCGAGGGATGGTGCGGAAGAAGCAATCTACAATTTGATTTCTGATATCTGCATTTCCATGAAGGCCGAGGATTACCTTTCTATGCCGGAGTGCCTTTATCATCGGGTGGAGGTTCGGATGGATGAAAAAGAAGAGAAGCTGTACCGTCAGATGGAAAAGGATATGCTTCTGCCATTTGAAGATGGGGACGTGGATGCGGTCAATGCAGCTGCTCTTTCCGGGAAATTACTGCAGATGGCAAATGGAGCAGTCTATGATGAGAACCACAAAGTCCGCCATATCCACGATAAGAAACTGGATGCTTTGGAGGATTTAATCGAGGCAGCGAATGGAAAGCCTGTGTTAGTGGCTTACTGGTATCAGCATGATTTGGATAGAATTGTTGAACGGTTTAAAGCTGTTCCATTAAAAGCAGCAGGTGACATCCGCAAATGGAAAGAAGGAAAAATCCCGGTGGCAGCAATCCATCCGGCATCGGCAGGACATGGTCTGAACATACAGGACGGAGGCCACATTCTGATTTGGTTCGGACTTACCTGGTCTTTGGAACTGTATATGCAGTGCAATGCCAGACTGTGGAGACAGGGACAGAGGGAAACAGTAATGATTTACCATATCATCAACAAAGGAACATTGGACGAAGATGCCATGCGGTCATTGGAACAGAAGGACTGTGGGCAGTCGGCTATCATAGATGCAGTAAAGGCAAGGATTGGAGGTGTGAACGGTGCGAGCAGAAAGGATGATTAAGGAATATCCGAATTTGAAAAGGGAACTATCGGTGTTGGAATTTCAGTTAAGCCGATGTGAGGGAATTGATTATGACACCGTCATATCTTCCCTTACTTTCTCTAAGCCGGAAGGGGAAAGAGTACAGACAAGCGGTGTTTCGGATGTGACTGCAAGAGCAGCACTTGCATACCGTAAGGTGGCAGACAGGATGAGTGATGAATGGTTATCTTATCTTGCCGGACAGTACGGACAGATAAAAGAGGAACTGGATTTTTTTGAACATGCTGTACGTGGACTTTCCGGGAAATTACCGGAAATTGTATGGGATATGGCTGTGGAGCGTTTCACTTGGGAAGAACTGATGATGAAATATCATATCAGCCATACAATGGTGGCGAAATACCGGAAGAAAGCTATAAAGGAATTGGATGCGCTGTATGAGGAGAGGGACAGGCAGACGGAAAGTTTTATTTTGAGGTGAGGCAGTGAGACGAGGCGAGGTTTATTTTGTGGATTTTGGAAAAGACAAAACGACACATAAACAGTGTGGCATTCGGCCGGCAGTGATTGTGAGTAATAACCGGGGAAATGGTCATGGACCAACAGTAACGGTTGTTCCGCTTACAGGCAACATACATAAGAGACCTGAAATGCCAACCCATGTGCAGATACCGCTTTCAAGCTGTATTGGACTGAAAAGACCGAGCATGGCATTGGCTGAACAGGTCGATACTGTAGATAAGATAAAAGTAAAAGATAAAATCGGGGAAATACATGATAATCTTCTGATGGAGCAGATCACGGTTGCCCTTCAGATACAGATAGGGGTTTTTGAAGAATATAACTGATACCGGGTGGGATTGTGTGTCCCACCCTTAAATTATGCAACAGTTCGTTTCGTTAATCTTCATCTTTCATTTCTGGAATATGGCAGGAGCCAAGAAGCAGTTCTTTGCAGTCTGAAAAGCCGAGCATATAGGCAAGTTCTCCATAGCGTACCCAATTGGCACTGCGTTCATTGACATACTGGTCGATTAAACGCATCGTTTCTTCCGGCAGATTAAGAGATGCCAGTTTGGCAGCATATTCATCTGCTTTTTCTTTTGTCTGCATAAACGAAGTATCCTCTTTTGTAATCTTGTGCAATGCTTCTCCCATTCGGGTATCCATCAGTTGATAAAGTACGGATTTGTTATCCATGTAATCGCTCCTTTCACCATGAGGTCATATTAACTCTGAATTGGTAAGTTATCAACCATAAAGATAGCATTACCGAATATTTAAAAGTTACCCCCTTTTGCTGCTTTGGTGGTGTACTAAAGGTGTACTAAGTGTGTACCGTCCGGTGTACTGACATGGAGTATTTTTCGTGGTATATTGTAGGCGTGAAAGATTAGAGGTGGACTGAATCCTGTGTGGTTTGGTCTTTTTTTCTGTCTTTTACATTGGTATGGGTACGGGCTTTATCCTTTCACCGTACCCGGTACATAAGAAAGGAGCGTGGTGCTATGCCGAGGAAACCAAAGAAACCATGTAAGCATCCCGGCTGTCCGAAGCTGGTGGAGGGAATGTACTGTGAAGAACACGCTTTGCTGCATGGGCAGGAGCGAGGGGATTCAGCAGTGCGAGGGTATGACAGCAAGTGGAGAAAGGCAAGAGAAAGGTTTCTTAAATGCCATCCTCTTTGTGTTCAGTGTCAGAGGGAAGGAAGGCTTGTAAAAGCGACTGTGGTTGACCACATCAAACCGCATCGGGGTAATCCGATTTTGTTTTGGGATGAAAGGAACTGGCAGCCGCTTTGCAAGCACCACCATGATGTGAAGACAATGACCGAGGACAGGTATCAGGAATATAAATATTGATTGTGTATCATACACAAGGGTGGGGGTATCAAATCTCCACAATCCTGTGCAGGATTGACCGCCGCCCCCTCAAACGTGAATTTTCGCAGAATTAAGCAGGGGGGATAGTCTGGTGGTGTGATATTTTTCGCAGAATGTGTTTAAATGCAAGGGGAATCCGTCAGAGAGTTTCGATAAAAAGTATAGAAAAACCGTGTTTTTAATGGGTAAAAAGGCGCAAAAAGAGGTGCTTTTTTACCCATTTTTTATGCCCGTTTGAATGGAAGGATGTGAAAGGATATGACGGAGCAGCAGGCAAAGCAGATAAGGGAAATGAGGGAGCAGGGGATTGGTTACCGTTCCATTGCTCTTACAGTAGGGCTGTCCCGTGATATTGTGAGGAACTTCTGTAAAAGCAGAGGGCTTTCCGGTTATGGTTCGGCACTGACAAAAAACATACAGGAACAGGTCATGCTTGGGAAAGCGTGTCTGTACTGCGGTAAGGAAATGAAACAGCTGGATACCGGAAGACCAAAGAAGTTCTGCTCAGATAAATGCAGACGGGAATGGTGGAAAGGACACCCGGAACGAATCAACAGAAAAGAAAGTGCCATGTACCCTGCGGTGTGTGTGCGTTGCGGTAAAGAGTTCTTAAGCTACGGTAACAGGAAAAGGAAGTATTGCAGTCATGACTGCTACATTAAAGCAAGATTTTGGGAGGTAGAAGATGAAGACAGCGAAGCTATCAGTTCTGCCGATTAAGGACTTAAATCCGGCAGAGTACAATCCCCGTAAAAGATTAAAGCCGGGGGACAAGGAGTATGAAAAGATTAAGCATTCTATTGAAGAATTTGGATTTGCTGACCCTGTAGTGGTTAATTCCGATATGACAATTATCGGAGGTCACCAGAGGGTAACAGTAGCAGCTGCACTTGGTTATACGGAAGTACCGTGTGCGATTGTGGAAGTCAGCAAAACTCAGGAAAAGGCACTCAACATTGCGTTGAATAAGATTTCAGGCGAATGGAATCAGGAACTGTTGGCAGATTTGATTCAGGACTTGCAGGACTCGGATTTTGATGTCGGGTTTACAGGATTTGAACCGCCGGAGATTGAACAGCTTTTTTCAAAGGTACATGACAAAAAGGTAAAAGAAGATGATTTCAATGTAGAAGCAGAATTGAAAAAACCAACAGTGGCACAGACAGGTGATGTGTGGCTCCTGGGCAAACACCGTGTTATCTGTGGCGATTCTATTTTGCCGGAAACATACAACATCCTTATGGATGGAAGGAAAGCAAATCTGATTCTGACAGATCCACCGTACAATGTAGATGTGGAGGAGACTGCCGGAAAGATTAAGAATGACAATATGGCGGATGAAGATTTTTACAAATTCCTCTTTGCTGCCTTTGTGAATATGGAACAGAACATGGAGGGCGATGCTTCTATCTATGTATTCCATGCGGATACCGAGGGATTGAATTTCAGAAAGGCGTTTGCGGATGCCGGGTTCAAATTATCGGGATGCTGTATTTGGAAAAAGAATGCACTGGTGCTTGGACGCAGTCCTTATCAGTGGCAGCATGAACCGTGTCTGTTCGGATGGAAGAAAGGCGGTAAGCATCAGTGGTATTCCGACAGGAAGCAGACCACCATTTGGGAATATGACCGTCCGAAGGCATCCAAAGACCATCCGACCATGAAGCCGATTGCTCTGATGGCATACCCGGTACAGAATTCTTCCATGATGGGATGTGTGGTTCTGGACCCGTTTCTTGGTTCCGGTTCGACACTTATGGCTTGTGAACAGACAGGGCGTATTTGCTATGGTGTGGAACTGGAAGAGAAATTTGTGGATGTCATCGTCAACCGCTATATGGAGATGAAAGGCTCTGCGGATGAAGTTTTTGTTATCAGAAATAATGTGAAAATTCCATATTGGGATTTAGGGAAGGAAGGTGAAGCCAATGCAACAGCTGACCTTCCTTGATTTATGTTCAGGCATAGGAGGTTTCAGACTTGGTCTGGAATCTGCCGGCCATAAGTGTATCGGTTATTGTGAATATGACAGATTTGCGAGGGCTTCCTATGAAGCAATGTACGACACGGAAGGAGAGTGGAAAGCAGATGATGTCACAAAACTTAAATCAGAAGATGTCCCCTATGCAGACATCTGGTGTTTCGGATTCCCATGCCAGGATATCTCCGTTGCAGGAAAACAGCGGGGACTTGTCGGAGAGCGAAGTGGGATATATTACAACATTATTGACCTCATCAAAGGCAAAGAAGAAAGTGATAAGCCCACATACCTTCTTGTTGAGAACGTTAAGAACCTGTTATCAATTAATTCAGGCTTCGACTTTGCCAGCGTTCTGTCTGAAATGGACGAAGCGGGGTATGACTGTCGGTGGCAGGTGCTTAATTCAAAAGACTTCGGAGTCCCCCAAAACAGGGAGCGTGTGTTCATTATCGCAAATCTTAGAAGCCGAGGTGGACGAGAAATATTACCTCTCTGCGGAGAAAACGCAGCAACTCTTAACCAACTTGTAGGTGGGATGCAGGGATACCGTGTATATGGCACGGATGGCATATCAGCTACCCTCGTTGGAAATGCTGGAGGTGTGGGCGCCAAGACAGGCTTGTATCTTATGGGTAATCTGAATCCGAGTGGTCACGGTCAGGGTGGAAATGTCTATCATGAAGACGGAATTGCACCAACGGTTACTGTAAACAAAGGCTGTGGCACGAGAATATTTATTGATCAGAGCAATCATGCTCCAAAGCTGACGGAAAATGCCAGATGCATAACTGCAAGGTATACTTCCGGGATGGTAAATCATACTGCAATGAATTCTGCAGTTATGGAAGTGCATCCGGTTCTGACACCAGAACGTATGGAGAAAAGGCAGAATGGCAGACGGATGAAAGAAGATGGAGAGCCGATGTTTACGCTTACCTCACAGGACAGACATGGTGTGTTTGTGTGTGAGAAAGTGCAGCAGAATGAGGAAACCATGCTTCGTGTCAGAAATGGTACAAAACAGGGGTATGACGAAGCACACGTTGGTGATGGTATCAGCCTTGCATATCCTGAGAGTGATACCAGAAGGGGAAGGGTTGGAAAAGGCTGTTCCCAGACATTAGATTGCTCCGGGCAAATGGGGACTCTTATGAAGTGCGGAAGAATCCGCAGGCTCACTCCGAGAGAGTGTTTCCGTCTGCAAGGTTTCCCGGATGTTTTATTTGATAAAGCAGCATCTGTTAATTCGGATGCACAGCTTTACAAACAGGCAGGGAATGCGGTGACCGCTACTGTGGCATTTGCGGTGGCAATGTCACTGCCGGAATCACGGGAAAATTAGTGAATAAATAACTTGCTATTTCCTCCATTCAGAGTGATATATGTAGTACCAAATTGAATGGAGGAAAAGCAAATGAAGGTAAAAACAACAGCAGAAAACAGAAAAGACGTTGTGAAAGCGATGGAGGAAATCCTTAATGTAAAAGCAAAATATCAGGGACCACCATCTTTTGGATACAAGGTCGGGGAGTATACAGTGGATCGTGATGGCAACGTGGAACACGAATCCGAGGAGGCAGCACTTACCATGCAGAATGAATTAGTAGCGAGAGGTTTTGCTGAAGGCGAAACAGACAGACTTAACATTGGGATTCCGATAGAGGGATTCACAGCAGAGGGTATTAAAAACCTCATTTACATGATTCACAGCAAACAGTACCTTTTGGAAAAAGCAGTTGGAAAAGAGGTATTCAGAATTTCCGATAAGCTGGTAGAGAGACTGGATGCGGAAGAAAACATACCGCTTGAGCAAGTGATACAGATTGCGGAAGAAGAAAGTATAGAGGGGCTTGCCTTTGGGGAGGACAGAATATTTTTCTGCGGATTTCCGCTGAACGAGGATGAAGCGAGAGCCTATGCTGAATTGGCAGCTTGTATGGCAAAGACGGCAAAGGAAGCAAAGCGAGTAAGTCCAAAGGCTACCATCGAAGAAAATGAAAAATATTACATGAGAGTCTGGCTTGTCAGAATTGGTCTTGGAGGTAAGGACGGAAAGGACACGAGGAAGGTATTTCTTTCCAGACTGAAAGGGCATACCGCATTCCGAACCGAGGAAGATAAGGAAAAATGGAAAGAACGAAACAGTAAGAAATCCACCGAACCTGCTGAATAGCAGAGGGGTGGATTTTGCCATAAAATACACAATTTCATATGGATATGAGCAGTAAATATTTGTGTACATTATGCCTCCGAATTAACTGGATAATATGTGCTTTTAGAGCGAATATGTACCTACCGAAAGGGAAAACAAACAGCCGAAAGGAAGGTACATAGAATGAACGAAAAAACAAGAATCCAAATTGAGGAAATGAAAAAACAGACCATTGGGGTTGAGGTGGAGATGTACAACATCACAAGGGAAAAGGCAGCGAGAACGATTGCAGAGTATTTTCATACCGAAGGAACGGTAAAGTACATTGGAGGAAGCTACAGCGCATGGGCATGCAAGGACAATAAGGGAAGAGAATGGAAAATCACAAGAGATTCAAGCATTCAGGCAGCTTCCGATGACGAGAAGGCAGAACTTGGAACACCGATTCTTACCTACGAGGACATTCCAGATTTGCAGGAGATTTTAAGACAGCTGAGACATAAGGGAGCAAAAAGCGACCCTGCCCATATGTGCGGAGTACACATTCACATCGGACTGAATGGCCACACTCCAAAGAGCCTCAGAAACCTTGCGAACATCATGGTAAGCCACGAAAGCCTTTTGATTTCCGCAATGAGACTTGACCGAAACCGAATCAACAGATACTGTAGAACGGTTGACCCTTCCTTCCTTGAAAGGCTGAACAGAAGAAAGCCAAAGACAATGGAACAGCTTGCAGACATTTGGTACGAAGGAGTATGGGGCAGCAGAAATCAGCATTACAACGATTCAAGATACAGAATGCTGAATTACCACGCTTGCTTCACACATAAAACCATCGAGTTCAGATGCTTCCAATTTGCCAACGCTGGCAACGGAAGAAAGGGCGGTTTACACGCAGGAGAACTTAAGAGTTACATACAGCTTTGCCTCGCACTCAGCCAGATGGCGAAAACGGTAGCGAGTGCCAGCCCGAAACAGCCACAGGTTGAAAATCCAAAATACGCAATGAGAACATGGCTTTTGAGACTCGGCTTCATCGGAGATGAATTTGCAACAGCAAGAGACATCCTTACCAAAAACCTTGAAGGGGATACAGCCTTCAGACACGGCAGAGCAGCTTGAAGGATTCAGCTTTGAGGCCACCGACCGCTTCGGCGGTCTTAAGGTGGTAGAAGGGAAGAACCCTTCAGAAAGGATGGACGAATATGAATAAATATTATTTAGCCTATGGCAGCAACCTGTCAATGGCACAAATGGCACAGAGATGTCCCGATGCAGTATATGTGGGGACAGCAGAACTTAAGGATTATCAGCTTCTTTTCAAAGGAAGCCAGTCAGGAAGTTATCTGACGGTTGAGCCAAAGAAGGGAAGTACGGTTCCGGTTTTGGTTTGGCGGATTAGTGAAAGGGATGAACATTACCTCGACCGCTACGAAGGTTGCCCATCATTTTATTACAAGAAAATGATAAGGGTGGAAATACAACCCTTTATTGGCGAGAAGGTAAACGGTGGAACGGAAGCAATTATTTATATCATGCATGAGGACAGACCGCTCGGATGCCCGACAAAGCATTATTATGATGTTTGCCTTGAGGGGTACTGCCGATTTGGATTTAAACAGACGGTTCTTGAACAGGCTCTTTACGACAGCGTTGGAAAAAGAGTCGGACAGCATTTACTGAAGGAGGTCGGATATTATTATGAGTAGCATGAGATTTCCAAGCAGAGAAGAAGTGGAGAAGGTGCGGAATGAGTATCCTAAAGGATGCCGTGTGGTTCTTGAGCGGATGGATGATATGCAAGCACCGCCAATTGGAACGGAAGGAACAGTAAGGGGTGTGGATGACACAGGTTCCATAATGGTTAAATGGGATAACGGCAGCAGTCTTCATGTAGTTTATGGGGAAGACCGATGCAGAAAAATTTAGGAGGCAGATATGGAGCAGATAACAACCATTTGCTACGGGAAAAAGGATACATGGCAGTCAAGGGAGGAGGCACAAGCCTTCTTCCTGAAAGCGATGGCAGGTTCGGAAGGAAGCGAGCAGGAGAGATGTGCCACCATATATACACAGCTTTGTCTGGGAATGACTGAGTGCAGGGATGAGGTGGACTGATGACAGAAAAAATAAAAGAGCAGATACTTGCTGTCAGGGCTACGGGGCGGACCAATATGTTTGACACCAATATGGTTCAGGTAATTGCAAACGAGATGAAGTTTTATGAACTTGTGATTTTCATTGAGGAACACAAGGGAGATTATGCAAAATTCATACTAACAGGCGAGTGTTAATATAACCAATTTATACAGCAAAGGATTCCTACGGGAGTCCTTTTTTTGATGCCATGAAACGGAGGTGAGGACAGTGGCACAGAGAGGACGTAAGCCAAAGCCTACGGCAGTAAAGGTGTTGGAGGGCAATCCGGGCAAGAGAAGCCTTAATACGGCCGAACCGAAGCCTGAAAAGAAAGCACCACGCTGTCCGTCATGGCTTGAGGATGAAGCGAAAAAAGAATGGAAGAGGATGAGCAAGCAGCTGGAGCAGTTGGGGATTCTCACGGAGATTGATATGGCTGCCTTTGCCGGATACTGTCAGGCATATGCGAGGTGGAAAGAAGCAGAGGAATTTATCACGCAGCATGGAACGATTGTGAAGACTCCGAGTGGCTATTGGCAGCAGGTGCCACAGGTATCCATTGCACAGACCTATCTTAAGATTATGAATAAATTTTGTGAACAGTTCGGACTTACTCCTTCTGCGAGAAGCAGAATTGTTGCAGATACAGCTGAGGACAAAGAAAGTGATGAGATGGAACTTCTCTTGATTAAGGGAGGTGGCAGATAATGTATGATGTGACAAAAGCGGATCATGCGGTCAACTTTATCAATTGTCTGAAGCACACCAAAGGGAAATGGAGGGGAGTTCCGTTTGAACTTCTCTCCTGGCAGGATGAGATTATCCGCACATTATTTGGTACGGTTAAGGAAAATGGCTACAGGCAGTACAATACCTGCTACTGTGAGATTCCGAAGAAAAATGGAAAGTCGGAACTGGCGGCTGCCATTGCATTATATATGACCTGCGGTGACGGGGAATGGGGAGCAGAAGTGTATGGCTGTGCTTCCGACCGCCAACAGGCATCTATTGTATTTGATGTGGCTGTGGATATGGTGGATCAGTGTCCTGCTTTGAAAAAGAGAATTAAACCAGTGATGTCGGTTAAGAGGCTTGTGTATAAACCGACCAACAGCTTCTATCAGGTGTTATCAGCTGAAGCATATACCAAGCATGGTCTGAACGTACACGCTGTTATTTTTGATGAACTTCATGCACAGCCGAACAGAGAACTTTTTGACGTTATGACAAAAGGCTCCGGTGATGCCAGAACACAGCCTTTATATTTTCTGATTACTACAGCCGGAACAGACAGAAATTCGATTTGCTTTGAACAGCACCAAAAAGCTGTTGACATTATAGAGGGCAGAAAAATTGACCCGACATTCTATCCCGTGATTTATGGTGCATCCGATGAGGATGACTGGACGAGCGAAGCCACATGGTATAAAGCCAATCCTTCCCTTGGAGAAACCATCGATATTGAAAAGGTTCGAAATGCTTACATCAGTGCAAGGGAAAATGCTGCAGAAGAGAATATCTTCCGGCAGCTTCGATTAAACCAATGGGTAAAACAGTCTACCCGTTGGATGCAGATGGATAAATGGGATTCGTGTGCATTCCCCGTAAATGAGGAGGAACTTATCGGAAGAACCTGCTATGGCGGTTTAGACCTTTCGAGTACATCGGATATCACGGCATTTGTACTTGTGTTTCCACCAAGAAATGATGAAGAAAAATACATCATTTTACCATACTGCTGGATACCGGAAGATAACATGAGACTCCGTGTCAGAAGGGACCATGTTCCTTATGATGTGTGGGCAGCAGAAGGGAGTCTGGAAACCACGGAAGGAAATGTCATTCATTATGGTTTTATAGAGAAATTTATAGAGGAACTTGGTACGAAGTACCACATAAAAGAAATTGCATTTGACCGTTGGGGTGCAACGCAGATGGTGCAGGATTTGGAAGGTATGGGATTTACTGTTGTTCCTTTCGGGCAGGGGTATAAGGATATGAGTCCGCCAACGAAGGAACTTATGAAGCTGACACTTGAGGAGCGAATTGCCCACGGTGGGCATAAGGTTCTCCGTTGGATGATGGATAACGTGTATGTCAGACAAGACCCTGCCGGAAATATCAAAATGGATAAAGAAAAATCTACAGAGAAAATTGATGCTGCAGTCGCAACCGTCATGGCACTTGACCGTGCAATCCGTAATCAGGGAAGTGATGGCAGTGTGTACGATGCCAGAGGAATTCTGGTGTTTTAGGAGGATGACATGATTTTGGTCAGCATATTAGGCTTCGTTCTCATAAGGGAAGCAATCAATCAGGCATTGGAGGGATAGCAGATGAGAATAAAAAGTTTGTTTGGTTTCGGTCAGGCGAGGGATAAGCCTGTACGGAATTACAGCAATGGTGAGTATACATTCAATTTCGGACGAAGCACCAGCGGAAAGAGCGTCAATGAAATGACAGCCATGCAGACTACTGCAGTTTATGCATGTGTGAGGATTTTGTCAGAAGCAATCGCATCGCTTCCAATTCATGTATATCGATACAAAGACGGTGGGAAGGAAATGGTTTGTGACCACCCGCTTTATACGCTGCTCCATGATGAGCCAAACCCGGAGATGATTTCATTTGTGTTCAGAGAAACGCTGATGAGTCATCTTTTAATTTGGGGAAATGCATATGCACAGATCATACGAAATGGGAAAGGCGAGGTGCTTTCTCTGTATCCGCTACTTCCAAACAAGATGAGTGTGGAGAGGGACAGTAATGGAGTGCTGTATTATGTGTATTCCCGTTATACAGATGAGAATCCCAACATGAAAAAGATGGGAGATATCATCTTAAGGCAGGAGGATGTGCTTCATATTCCCGGACTTGGATTTGATGGTCTTATCGGTTACTCACCTATTGCAATGGCAAGGAATGCTGTCGGTATGACGATGGCATGTGAGGAATATGGTGCCAGTTTTTTTGCTAATGGTGCAAATCCCGGTGGTGTGTTGGAGCATCCGGGTGTGTTGAAAGACCCGGCAAAGGTAAGGGATTCTTGGAATGCAGTGTATCGTGGAACGACCAATGCCCACAAGATTGCCGTACTTGAGGAAGGGATGAAATACCAGCAGATAGGTATCCCACCGGAGGAGGCGCAGTTCCTGGAAACAAGAAAGTTTCAGATTAACGAAATTGCAAGGCTGTTTCGGATACCGCCACATATGGTCGGTGATTTGGAAAAGAGCAGTTTTTCTAATATTGAGCAGCAGTCCTTGGAATTTGTGAAATACACACTTGACCCGTGGGTAATCCGATGGGAACAGGCACTTAAAAAATCCCTTTTTCTGCCGGAAGAGAAAAAAGAGTTTTTTATAAAGTTGAATGTGGACGGTCTGCTCCGTGGAGATTATCAGAGCCGAATGAATGGTTACGCCATCGGCAGACAGAATGGTTGGCTGTCGACCAACGATATCCGTGAAATGGAAGATATGAATCCATTACCGGAAGAGGAAGGTGGCAATCTGTATCTTGTGAACGGTGCGATGACGAAGCTGAAGGATGCAGGAGCATTTGCCAAAGAGGGAACGAAAAGCACGTCAGAGGAAACCGAACCGCAGCAACCACCAGACAATAGAAACAGAGGAGGTCTACGATGAAACGAAAGTTTTGGAACTGGGTCAGAAATGAGGGGGAAAGAACCCTCTTTTTAAATGGAGAAATCTCAGATGAAACATGGTACGGGGATGAGGTTACCCCTAAGTTATTTAAAGACGAACTGTTATCCGGCGAAGGGGATATTACCGTATGGATAAACAGTCCGGGCGGTGATGTGTTTGCAGCTGCCCAAATCTACAACATGCTGATGGACTATAAAGGTCATGTGACTGTGAAGATTGACGGTCTTGCTGCTTCGGCAGCCTCCGTGATTGCAATGGCAGGAACAAAGGTGCTGATGAGTCCGGTGGCAATGATGATGATCCACAACCCGGCTACGATAGCCATTGGAGATACAGCAGAGATGAAAAAGGCAATTGAGATGCTTGATGAAGTCAAGGAATCCATTATGAATGCCTATGAAATCAAAACCGGATTGAACCGCACGAAAATCTCACATCTGATGGATGCAGAGTCCTGGTTCAATGCAAAGAAAGCTGTGGAACTTGGGTTTGCGGATGAAGTTCTCTTTGATAAGGGAAAAGAGGAAAATTCGGAAGAAAAGGAAGAAGAAAAGGAAGAGGAATTGGAAGCCATCCTGTTTTCAAGGTCGGCTGTTACCAATTCCTTTTTTAATAAGCTGATTCCCGGAAAGCCGGAGAAAAAGGTAAACATTAGCGAGCTTGAAAAGCGGCTCAGTCTGTTAAAGCCATAAGGAGGGCAATGAATATGAGTACAGTATTGGAATTAATGGAAAAGAGAAAGAAAGCATGGGAAACTGCCAAGGCATTTTTGGATTCCAGAAGGGGCAGTGATGGTCTGATTTCTGCAGAGGACAATGCGACTTACGAAAGAATGGAAGCGGATGTGGTGGCACTCGGTAAAGAAATCGAGAGATTGCAGAGACAGGCTGCCATTGATGCGGAACTGGCAAAGGCTACTTCCGAACCAATCAAGGATAAGCCGGGCATGAAGCCGGGGGATAAGGGGAGCGGACGTGCATCTGCTGAATACCAGACTGCATTCTGGAATGCGATGCGTAAGAAGAACTATTACGATGTCAATAATGCACTTTCCATCGGGGAAGATGCCGAGGGCGGTTATCTGGTGCCGGATGAGTTTGAAAGAAAATTGGTGGAAGGACTGGAAGAGGAGAGTTTCTTCCGTTCCCTTGCAACCGTAATCAGAACTTCCAGCGGTGACCGCAAGATTCCGATTGTTACGGGTAAGGGCGAAGCAGCATGGATTGACGAGAACGGACAGTTCCCTGAATCTGATGACAGCTTTGGTCAGACATCTATCGGAGCATATAAACTTGCTACCATGATTAAAGTATCGGATGAACTTTTAAATGATAGTATATTTGACGTTCAGGCATATATCGTGAAAGAGTTTGCAAGACGTATCTCCACAAAGGAAGAGGAAGCATTCTTTGTTGGTGACGGTGCCGGAAAACCTGTCGGTATTTTCAATGCCACCGGAGGTGGAGAAGTTGGTGTAACAACTACGACTGCCAACATCACATTTGATGATGTCATGGATCTGTTCTATTCATTAAAGGCTCCTTACCGTAAGAAGGCTAAATGGATTTTGAATGATTCCACAGTTAAGGCACTACGTAAGTTAAAGGATTCCAACGGTAATTATATCTGGCAGCCTTCTGTGTCTGTAGGTGTACCGGATATGATTTTGAACCGTCCTTATTACACTTCCACATTTGCACCGGAAGTGGCAGCAGGAGCCACACCTCTTGCATTCGGTGATTTTTCTTATTACTGGATTGCAGACCGTGAGGGCAGAAGCTTCAAACGTCTGAATGAACTTTATGCAACCACAGGACAGGTCGGTTTCCTTGCAAGCCAGAGAGTGGATGGAAAGCTGATTCTTCCTGAAGCTGTGAAACTGCTTAGTATGAAGTCTGCGTAAGATAGGGGGATGAGGGTATGCTTGTGACCGTGGATGAAGCGAAATTATATCTGCGTTTGGATGGCACGGAAGAGGATGCCCTCATTCAGACGCTTTTGGAGACAGCAGAAAGTCTGTGCCAGGATATTGTAAGAACAGATTTTGATGAAATGGAAGAAGTGCCGGAGATTGTGAAAGTTGGAATTCGTTATGCTGTGACCTATTTATATGAAAACAGGGAAAAGGCAGACTTTGATGAGTTGACTAGGATGCTTAAATTTCTGCTGTACAGTGTGCGGAAGGAGGAATTCTGATGCAGGTCGGAAGGATGAGATACCGCATAGAAATACAGGATTATAAAAGTACACAGGATGCAGACGGGTTTGAAACAAGGGAGTGGATGACAGTCCATACGGTATGGGCAGACATCGCTCCCGTTTCCGGTAAAGAGTATATGGCTTCCAACAGAGAGACTGCAGAAATCACAAATAAAATATACATCCGATTTCGTTCAGGAATTAAATCTACCATGAGAATAAAACACGGGGACAGAATTTTTGAAATTGAGTCCGTGCTTGGAGATAAGCGGAGCGGAATGCTTACCATTATGGCGAGGGAGGTGGCGCGATGGCAAAGATGACATTCAAACTGCCGGAAGAAACCATACGAAAGATGGAAGCACTGGGCAGCTATTATGATGCAGTCACAAGTGCGGTATTGGAAGAAGGGGTAAAGCCATTGTACGATGCTGCGAAACAGAGTCTTTCTTCCGTTATTGGTCAGGCGACAAAAGAACCATCGGAATCAACAGGTGATTTGCTTGAGTCTCTGTCTGTTACGAAACCTTACCAGTCTGCAGATGGGAATTGGAACATAAAGGTGGGCTGTATCGGTTATGACAGAAAAGGAGTACCCAACCCACTGAAAGCTGCTGTTTTGGAACATGGTCGTTCTAATCAGCCAGCCAAGCCGTGGGCGAAGCCGGCCGGCAGAAAGGCGAAGAAGGAATGCATCAAAAAGATGCAGGAAGCATTGGATTCGGAGGTGGAGAAATTATGAGTCTGAACAGCCGAATCATAAAGGCATTAGAACCTATGAAACTGAAAGTGACAGTTTCGGAGTATCCGGTTAATGATGAGGAAGGAAAACCTCAACAACCGGATACTTTTTTGGTAATCATACCCGGAACGGATGATTTCCCTGTATGTGCAGATGACCGACCAATCGTGGAGACAGAGGAAGTTGAACTGGCACTTTACTGTAAAGGAAATTATCTGAAGATGAGGGATGAGATTACTACAAGGCTCCTGGATGCAGACATTACGATTACATCCAGAAAATATATGGAGTTTGAAAAAGAAACAAAATACCACCATTACATTTTTGAAGTAATGGGAATAAGCGAATAGGAAGGAGGATTTGCCAATGGCAACCATCGGTCTTGATAAATTATTTTATGCGCCTATTACAGAGGATGAAAACGAGGAGGAAACCTATGGTACTCCGGTGCAGCTTGCAAAAGCGATTTCTGTGGAGTTGTCTGTAGAACTTGCAGAAGCAGTGCTGTATGCGGATGATGGAATTGCACAGATCATCAAGGAATTCAATTCTGGCACACTGACACTTGGTGTGGATGACATCGGACTTTCCGCAGCATCAGAACTGACAGGTGCAGAGATTGACAGCAATGGTGTACTGGTTTCCACATCGGAAGACGACGGTAAGCCTGTAGCAGTCGGCTTCAGAGCAAAGAAGGCAAACGGAAAATACCGTTATTTCTGGTTATACCGTGTGAAGTTTGCGGTTCCGGCTACCAATTTGGAAACAAAGGGAGAATCCATAAACTTCCAGACACCAAGCATTGAAGGAACGGTAATGCGCAGAAATAAGGTGGACGGAAAGGGCAGACATCCGTGGAAAGCGGAGGTCAGTGAGGATGATTCCGGTGTAAATACAACAACTATCGGAAGCTGGTATAAAGAGGTTTACGAGCCTGCTTATACAACTGAAGCGTCAAATGTATCGGAAGAGGATGCATAGAAACCGGGTAACCGGGATTTGAAAGGAGAAGCAGTATGTACAGTATAGAAGATAGAAGTCAGGTTATTACAATCGGTGGTGTGGAACACAAGCTGATTCTTACCACCAAAGCAACAAAGGATATTACCAAGCGGTATGGCGGTTTGGAAAAACTCGGTGACAAGCTGTTAAAGAATGCAACGATGGAGGAATCGTTGGGAGAGGTTATTTGGCTGATTGCATTGTTGGCAAATCAGGAAATCCTCATCCATAATTTACAGCACAGGGATGAACCGAAACCGCTTCTTACAGAAGATGAAATAGAACTTCTTACCAATCCGTATGAACTGGCAGAATATAAGGATGCAATCATGGCAGCAATGTTAAAAGGCACGAAGCGTCATGTGGAATCCATGCCGGAGAAAAATGAAAAGGGAAACGCACAGACCGGGCAGAGCCACCAGAAGTGAGCTTTGCCCGGTTCGTGTATATCGGAGTAACACAGTTACGGAAACCGGAAGAGGAAGTGCTTTTGACACCGCTTGGCGAACTTATGGATCAATGGGAACTTCACAAACAGTTTCTTGGAATTGCAAAGCCTAAGAGGGAGGTTTTCATTGAGGATATCATACCGGAAGGCATCTAAGGAGGTGTTTGGATGGCTGAGAGTTTCGGTGTCAAGATGGGAGTTGAGGGCGAGAAGGAGTTTAAAAATGCCCTAAAGGAAATCAACTCCGCTTTTAAGGTGCTTGGTTCAGAAATGAACCTTGTCACATCGCAATTTGATAAAAACGATAAATCCATCCAGTCCTTAAGTGCAAGAAACGGTGTGCTGACGAAGGAGATAGAAGCACAGAAAAATAAGGTGCAGACTTTACAGGCGGCACTTGAAAATGCTTCCTCTTCTTTTGGGGAAGCGGATAGCCGAACCAGAAGCTGGCAGATACAGCTGAACAATGCACAGGCTGATTTGAATAAAATGGAGTCTGAATTGAAAGCTAATGAGGATGCCATTGACAGACTGGGACAGGAGATGGAGGAAGCAGAAGAACAGACGGATGATTTTGCAGAATCACTCTCAGACAGCGGAGATGTGGCAGAGGATTCATCCGGTAAGTTCGAAAAGGTCGGTTCTGTTGTCGCAGGAGTCGGTACGGCTATCGCAGCAGCGGCAGCTGCTATTGGTGCTGCCGTTGTGGCAGCAGGCGTGGAACTGGTAAAACTGGGTGATGAATATAATAAGGCTGTCAATCAGATATCCGCATCCACAGGAGCAACAGGCACGGAATTAGAGGAACTTGGTGCAATCGCACAGAAGGTCTATACCAATAATTTCGGTGACAGCCTTGAGGATGTAGCAGAGGGATTATCCATTGTACAGAAAACAACCGGACTTGTGGGGGATGAGTTACAGAAAGCCACAGAGTCCGGTTTTGCTTTGCGTGATACCTTCGGATATGATCTGCAGGAATCGGCTCGTGCTGCCAATGCACTGATGAAGAACTTTGGTGTGACAGCAGAGGAAGCATATAACATCATTGCAGTCGGCGCACAGAATGGTGCAGACCAAAACGGGGATTTACTCGATACCTTAAATGAATATTCCGCACAGTATTCCGCATTGGGATTGTCAGCGGATCAGTTTGTTACCGGACTTATCAATGGTGCAGAAGCAGGTGTTTTCTCCATTGATAAAGTCGGTGATGCCGTTAAGGAATTTAACTTAAGGGCAAAGGACGGAAGCAATACAACTATAGAAGCATTTCAGGCACTTGGGATGAATGCAGATGAAATGACGAAACGGTTTGCTGCCGGAGGAGAGAGTGCCGAGGAGGCCTTCTTCGAAGTTGTGAATACCTTAAATAATATGGATGACCCGATAGCAAAGAACACGGCTGCGGTTAAACTGTTCGGTACACAGTTTGAAGATTTACAGGCAAATGTACTTCCCGTGCTTGCCGGGATGAAAGATGGGGCGGCTACAAGCTATGATGCCCTGTCACAAATTAATGAAATAAAATATGCGGATTTGGATTCTGCATTGGAGGGAACGAAACGCTCCATTGAGGGTGTGTTCCTACCAACGGTAAGCCAGATGTCCGCAGGAATAACAGATGTATTTTCCACACTGGGAAATGCAATCAATGAAGCAAACGGAGATTTCAGTCAGATAAGTGTGGCAATTGGAACAGCCATAGGAGATGTGGCAGCCATTATCACAGAGCAGATGCCGATGTTCCTTGAGTTGGGACTTAATATCGTGACCTCTATCGGAGGTGCGATTCTGGAAAATCTGCCGATTTTGATTGAATCTGCGACAAATATTGTGCTGACTATTCTGAATTCACTGATAGCCGCCCTTCCTCAGATAACCGAGGGCGCTTTGCAGTTGGTGCTTACACTGGTCAACGGAATTTTAGCGAATTTGCCACAGTTGGTCGATGCTGCGATTCAGATGATTGTCACACTGGCAACCGGAATAGGAGAGGCACTGCCACAGTTGATTCCGACCATAGTCAATGCGGTGATTTTAATATGCACTACTTTGCTGAACAACATGGATAAAATTCTGGATGCCGCTTTTTCCATCATTACCGGATTAGCCCAGGGACTTCTGAATGCACTGCCGAAATTGGTGGCTGCTTTGCCTCAGATTATTTCGTCCATCATCAATTTCATAACCACAAATCTGCCTAAGATTATTGAGATGGGTGTTAAATTGGTGGTTCAGCTGGCGGTTGGATTGGTTAAGGCGATACCACAGCTGGTGGCAAGTTTACCTCAAATCGTGACAGCCATTATTTCCGGTATTGGAAAAGCTGCGACCTCTATTGTGAGTGTCGGAAAGAATATCGTGACCGGACTTTGGAGTGGTGTTTCTTCCATGATTTCGTGGGTAAAGAACAAGATTTCCAGTTTTGTTGGGGATATCGTTGGCGGTATCAAGAGCCTGCTCGGTATCCATTCACCATCCCGTGTGTTTGCTGGAATTGGTGACAACATGGCCAAAGGTCTTGGCGAGGGCTTCACAGATGAAATGGATAAGGTGTCAAAGGATATTAACAATGCCATTCCTACAGACTTTGATGTAGATGCAAGGGTGGGAGCGAATACACAGACTTCCGGTTCGGGAAGTGGCGGAACGGTGATTACTTATACCGGCCCGCTTGTGAGTGTAGCACAGATGGTAGTACGAAGTGAGGATGATATTCGAAAGGTATCACAGGGACTGTATAACCTGATGCAGTCGGGAACGAGGGCACAGGGAATTATACCAATCACCTAAGAAGGAGGAGAAGCATGGGATTTTCATTTCAGGGAATTCATTCGAAGGAAAAAAAGCTGAAAGCAAGAATTACGGGATATCCCATGCTTCCGGCTTTTAGAAATAATACGGAAAGCATACCGGGAAGGTCAGGGATACTGGATTTTGGAATGGAGTATTCTGAGCGTATCATTCCGGTGGAATGTTCCGTGTTCCCGGAGCAGGATTTTTCTGCTCTGGTACATAGAATAGATGAAATTAATGGGTGGCTGAATCCGTATAGAGGGGTTCAGCCATTGATTTTTGATGAATATCCGGACAGATATTTTATGGCGAGACTGAATACGGAAATCAGCATGGAAAGAGTATCACGGACAGCAGGTACGTTTTCTTTGGAGTTTATCTGTCCTGATCCATTCGGTTATGCCGTAGAGGATGAGGTGTTTTCTATCGCAGCAGAGGGCAAGACCACTGTAAACAGACAAAAGGGAAATCTTATATCTGAACCGATTTTTGAATTAAAAGCGATTATGGACAGCACCTCTTCTTATGTGGATATCGAAGTAAATGGGGAGTTGGTTCGTGTAAAAGGAAAACTTGCGGAAGGAGAAACCTTTGTACTTGATACGGCAAAGCTGACGGCTAAAGTTGTGGATTCCAATACCGGGGTAACATTGCGGAACGCTCTTTCACAGCTTGATGAGTTGGTGTTCCCGGAACTGAATCCGGGCGGTAATGAGGTTCTGGTTTCTGTAAGTGGTGCAACCTTTACGGAACTTACGATACAGGGAAGGAGCAGGTGGGTGTAATGGGATTAAAACTGCTTGTAAATGCAACCGAAGATTTCACAGGCGAATTTCGGAAAACAGCCAATACACAGGCACAGTGGAAAATGAATGATTCACCGAGTGGTGATGATACAACGCTACACGATTCGTCCGGTCATGCGAGAAATTTTACCATCAATGGATGGTCGGGAACAACAGCATCTACCCGTGCCGGAAAACTTGGGAAATTTTTTCGGTTCAATACCGTAAATCCAGCAACGGAAAAAACACATCTAAGGGCAACGAATACAGGGGATTTCTTCACAGAATTGGGAAAGAGAATCGTGGCAGGAGGGTGGATATACCCAACTACTTATTCGGTAGGGACAACATTTGTACCTATTTTCAGTACCAGAAGCGGTCCGGGAAATCCTCTGTTTTATCTTTCCCTTCGTTCAGGAAGATTGCGAAATATGCTTTATGATGCTTCTGGTACGCTGATTTATGACGTTATCGAGCCAGACCCGATGGGGGTGGTGCTGCAAAACAATGGTGCGTATTTTATTGGAACGGTCATTGATTTGGAGGCAAAGACTGTACAAAGCCTTGTTTGTGACAGAAGCACAGGGGATGTGTTTAAGACAGCAATTCGTTCTTTTACCGGGGAACTGAATCCTTCCTGTACTGCAGATATCGTCATGGGAATGTATGCAGACAGTTACTACTTTGCCGGAGGATTTGATGATTGGTTTTATGAAACGGATTCTAATCTGACAATTGATGATTTGGAAGCACACTTTCTTTCCGGTCTGTTAGCAAATGGTGCAGATGTGGACTCGTCTGTGGATGCCATATCAAATCCGGGCAGTGTGACCTTAAAGCAGACGGACGGTGTATATGCAGAAAGCGGTGTCCTTTATACAAGGATTTTAGACCTTGGGGAAGGTGGTCTTGCCGGAGAGGGAAAGATACAGCTTGTCGGTACGGTGGATGCAGGGATTACATCCATTTCGGAAGTCAAAACAAGAACATCTGACTCTTTGGAAGATGTATCTTTTTCAGATTGGGAAGCGGTTGGAACGGATGGAGTGATACAATCTCCAAATTTAAGATACATTCAGATACAGATGACGCTTTCTACAACAGATACGTCTATGACACCGGAACTGAGTGCAATTCAGATATACGAGACACCAAAGGCCCCCTATTCTAAATTGGGATATGCAAGGCCGGTGGTGTTAAGTGATGGTGGAATCAGGGAAGCAGTATTAGAAAATGCCTATGACATTATTGTTACGAGTGAATTGAACGGTTCTGACTATTTGGAATTTTCTATTCCATTCAAAGATGGGAAGCGATCATATCTCGATAATGAAAAGAAACTGCAGATTACTAAGGATATTTACCGTATCCGAACAGTCACGGATGATAAGGGTGAGGACGGAAAGACGGTAACGAGCATTTATGCGGAAGCTGCGTTTTATGACCTTGCATATTCTGAAAAGAAAAGTGAACAGACATATGAAGCGGAAACCGCAGAAAAGCCGATGGCTTATGCACTGCAGGGAACCGGATGGAGTGTTGGAAAAATAACGGTATCAACGAAACGTTCCTGGCAGTCCACGGATAAAAATGCCCTTTCCATGCTTCGTACCATTCAGTCCATTTATGGTGGTGATTTGGAGTTTGACAATGTAAATAAACAGGTCAGCCTTCTGACACAATCTGGAAGTAACAGTGGTGCTGTGTTTGCCTATCGTAAAAATATGAAATCCATACAGCGGGTGGTGGATACCAGAAGTCTTGTGACAAGACTCTATGCTTATGGTGCAGATGGTATGACCTTTGCAAGTATCAATAATGGAAAGGAATATGTGGAGAATACGGAGTATTCTTCAGAAATCAGGGTATCAACGCTTGATTGTTCCTCTTTTACCAATCCATATCAGATGCTTGAATATACCGAAATGCGACTGGCAGATTATTCTAAGCCGAGTATTTCTTATGTCATACAGGTAATGGATCTGTCTGTACTGACTGGGTGGGAGCATGAGAGTTTCGGTATCGGAGATGTGGTAACCGTGGATGATAAGGATTTGGGAATCCGAATCAGCACGAGAATTATTCGTATGGATTATAACGTGCAAGAGCCGTGGAAGACAGTCATTGAGCTTTCCACCAAGTTAAAAGAACTGGGTGATTCATCTGCTTCGTGGGAGAAGGCAGCAGATACTCTTTCCTCATCGGATTTGCTGGACAGACAGGAGATGAAGGATTTGGTGGTAAACAACCATCTGCTGAATTCCAGAGCAGATGATGGATTCAGCTATTGGCAGAATTCAGGTTTTGAGGTGGATGGAGAAAACGGTGCTTCCGGCAATGCAAGTTTTAAGTGTGTGGGAGCGTTGAATACCACAAAAACACTGTCACAGGAAGTATATCCGGCTACCAGAAGCAGTTACACAGTATCGGCAAGCATAGTAACTGAAAATCTGAAAAAGGGAGCGAATGGAAGGGTTGGCATTGAACTTATCATTGAATATGAGGATGGTTCGGAAGAAACAAGATTTGTAGAGTTGTATTAGGAGGAATGCACCATGTATTTTACGAGGTCGGCAGGAGCGGTCAGTGTTACCGGAATAGAAAAAGTGAAAAAACTGACGGTAAGGGTAGTGGTGCAGGACTGTACAGGAACCGTGCGTTTTACGGATGTTATGCTGCAGGGCGGTTCGGTAGCAACCGCATGGGTTTCCCATGTGTCAGAACAGAGGTACACCTTTGATGCACAGGAGGTGTGAGGATGGAGTTTATTCGATTTGCCGGAACAATCAATACACATGAAGAAAAGAAGGTGGCAAAGGCTACCGTAAATGTAATTTTAGAGAATTGTACCGGAACCTTTTATATAACAGATATCATGTTTCAGGAAGGTAAATGGCTGACCGGGTATGTGGTAAATAATCTGGAACTTTTGCAGAAAAAACGTGTGGATGGGGAGATAACACCTGTCCGCTTTTTTAATGGGATTGTCCGTTCCGGTGTTACAGCAGTGATTACCAATGACGGAGAAGTATCAGCCGGGCTGAATTATCACATCATTCCAAAAGATACGATGGCAGCAGGAGACATGAGTGTGGCTCATAATTACGGAAGTCACAAGCTGACTCTGCAGAGTGGTTTTTTGGAAGATGATGTTGTTGAAATTAATGCTGATGCAAGGGTGGCAACAAGGAATGGAAGCAGGATTAGGGCTGATGGATTTTATTCTTATTCGGCAGCAGGGGATAGTAAACATCAGATTAAAGTAAAGGACAGGAAGTCAGCACTTGTACGCATGTCTTTTCAGGAGATGGCATACGGGATTGGAGGAAAACGGATGTGAGAAGGGCAAGTAACCGAAATGTCATGGCATGGACATTCATGGGAAATACGAGAATGCATCAGGTGTTAAGAGAAAAAGGAAATAAGCTGTCTCATGTTGGTGTTTTTACCTTTGAGGTTTCAGCAGATGGAACAATCAGCGAGACGGGAACTGCGGTCAGTACCATCCTTCCTTATGTAAAGAAGTGGCCACATATTAAATGGCTTCTGACCATTATGAATCATGGTACTGCATCTATTTTTACAGCACTCAGAGAGAATACGAATGGCGCACAGGATACGTTCCTTTCAGAAATCGTGAGAATTATTGACAAATATCCGTGGTGTTCCGGGATAGATATTGATTTGGAACGTGGAGGGGAGTTGGCGAACCGAACAAAGGCAAATGCGCTGTTCTCACGGATTTACTCTACTGTAAAAGCAAAGGGAGCAAACCTTCATGTAAATATCTGCCTTCCGGGTATGACCAGTGTTGGCGGTTCGGTTGGCGGCGAGAATTGGTGCGTGTATGCCGATTTGGATGCATACTGCGACACAGCAGCAATCATGAGTTATGGTATGAGTTGGGCGGGTTCAGCACCGGGACCGGTATCTCCGAGAAGCTGGCTTGAAGGCATCTACAGTTATGCTGCCAATGCAATGAACCCGGACAAAATCATGATGGGACTTCCTGGATATGGATGGAGATGGCAGATATACGATACTACGGAGAATCTTGGCACGACTTATAGGGGAACAAGCCTTACCTATTATGCTGCGAAATATTGGATGGAGGGCTTATATAATCATACAGGGGATGCCCCACCGCAACCATTTATACCGTTCTTTTCTTATTGGGATTGGACGGATATGGTCCCTTGGGGACTGCTTCAGGTGTATGACTTCATGGAAGGATGGGATACGAGCAGGGAAATAGCAGAGCCGACAAAGCAAGAAACCTATAGTGGCAGAAAATATCTTACAACCTATCTGAAACAGCAGGAGGTATCCTTTGGAACAATCAGCGTTGACAGAGATGGTGTGCCGGATTCTTATTCTGGCAATGCAGTCATTGGGGAAGGATATGCGTCTGTTTTGGATGAAGAAGCGGTGCTGAAATACACATTTGAAGTACCAACAGCCGGAACATATGATGTGGCAGTTGAGATAGTCTATCCAAGATGGGATAAGAATAGCATCGGAATCAGTCTTGATGGGGACAGTCAGATGCTGTCGGAATCAAGGATGTATTTCTTATATTGGAGAAAAAAATTCTGGAGGATATTAAAAAGTGGAGTCAGCTTGTCAGCAGGAAAGCACACCATTACTGTGTCCGGTGGAGTGCCTGGGGTGGTTTTTTATGGCTTTCGGGTATGTTCGGATTTTTCACAGAAAGCGACTGCCGGGGAAGTGTACTATGGATTGAAGCCAAGAAAATTCATGGATGTGAACGGAGAAATGGTACAACCCGATAGGGCATTTAAGGTTACTGCAGAGGTACTTCGCAGAAAGCCGGAAAGTGCGCTTGTATGGTATGAAGATTTCTGTGATTATTCAGAAATCCCTACCAACTATTTTACAGTGCTTGACGGTTCGTGGAAGATTTGGAAGGATGAAAGTTCTGACCGTGTCCGTAAGTATTCGCAGCTGGAAGGCAGTGGAAAACTAGCACTGGATTACACCGGATTTTCTGAAATCCATGTGAGGGCGAGATTTGCCTTTAAATCATCGGGAGGTGGTAAGGCAGGAGTGTTTCTTGGAAGCATTTTCTGCTGTATAAATTACGATACCCAGTGTGTGGAATTGTATCAGGGAAGTAAGAAACTTGGCAGCTATGCATCTTCTTTCAGTAAGACCTCAAATGCAGATTTACGGAGTAATCCAAGCCTATATACCGTGGAAATGAGAATCCGTGGAAATAAGGTAAGGGTATATTCCGGTGCTGCCTACACACTAAGGTTTACAGCAACCATTACTGCAGAAACTGGATATGTGGGATTCATGGCGGAGAAGGGAGTGGTGTGTGACCTCTTGCGACTGGGTGATGCATGGTATTATGAACCTTATGAGTGTTTTGATATTACCTTCCCGGATGGAAAGCAGACTACTTTTGGAAGATGTACTCGTACCGGAATTTCATGGGATAATGAATTTGAATTGTTCCGTGTCAATTCTGATGTGGAGGAAATCAGCACAAGAAGCCAGGATATTTCTATGGATTACGACTTTTTCCATTCCCATGAAATGTCACTGGAATGTGGCAACGATTATGAAATGAAGGTAGTACCACATGATTTGAATGTCTGGCTTTCGAGGATGTATCTTGGAGATGCGGATGGTTTTTCTATTATGTATTACTCCGATGTGGACAGTATTGTCTATTGGGCAAATGAAGCAGCATACACCTATGGCGTGTCAGGGATTGCAATATGGAGTCTTGGTCAGGAAGATATGAGGTTATGGGACAGTATGCCAGATCAGATATAGTTTTGGAATCAAACAGCCTTTTGCGGGCTGTTTTTTTCATACCAAAAAACAAAGAAAGGCAGGTAACAGTTATGAGACAGGCAGTAACAACAGTGCAGTATGTATTTGCAGGAATAGGAGGCTTTATGGGTTGGTTTCTTGGAGGATTGGATGGTTTTCTGTATGCACTCCTTATGTTTGTGGTCATCGATTATGTCACCGGGCTTATGGCAGCATTCGTACAGAAAAAGGTATCCAGCGAGGTTGGTTTTAAAGGCATCTGCAAAAAGGTGGCAATCTTCTGTCTGGTAGGTATCGGCCATGTGCTTGATACGCAGGTCATCCAGAACGGAAGTGTACTCCGCACCGCAGTCATTTTCTTTTACTTATCCAATGAGGGAATTTCCATTATTGAGAATGTTGCCCTTATCGGACTTCCGGTTCCAAAGAAGCTGAAAGAGGTATTGGAGCAGCTGCACGAAGAAGCTGATGAGAAAAAGGAGGATGAGTAATATGGCAATAAAGGTATGTCTGGACGCAGGGCATTACGGTAAATACAACCGCAGCCCTGCGGTTTCGTCTTATTATGAGTCGGACATGACTTGGAAACTTCATAATTATCTTAAGAAGGAGTTGGAGGCATTTGGTATCGGTGTGGTAACCACAAGGACAAATCAGAATACGGACAGAGCATTGTATGAAAGAGGTGCGGCTTCCAAGGGCTGCAACCTCTTTATTTCTGTCCATTCCAATGCTGTAGGCAATGTTGTAAACGAAAATGTGGATTATCCGGTGGCATATGTCCTTTTAAATGGAAGCAGCACGGATATTGGTCTAAAGCTGGCAAAGGTTGTGGAGGCAGTGATGGGAACTGCACAGAGTGGAAGAACCGCAACACGTCAGGGTACAAACGGAGAATACTATGGAGTGCTTCGTGGAGCAAATGCGGTAGGAACACCGGGTATTATTCTGGAGCATTCATTCCATACCAATACAAGAGCAACAAAATGGCTTTCCAGTGACAGTAATCTGCAGAAGCTCGCCAAAGCGGAAGCAGAATGTATTGCTTCCTATTATGGAGTAACGAAAAAGGAAGAAACTGCTCTTACAAAGATTATGGGTAACGCAGTGGCAACGGTGGAGCAGATGACAGCTTATATTAAAGAAAAGAATCCAGATGTTGCACAGTCGGTTGTTGATATGATTCCGCTTTATCTTTTGGAAGGAAAGGCAGAGGGTGTCCGTGGTGATATTGCCTTTGCACAGTCCTGTCTGGAAACAGGTAATTTTGGATTCTCCGGTTCTGCAGTTACACTCGACCAGAATAATTTCTGCGGCATGGGAGTGACTTCAAATGGAATGAAAGGAAATCCCTTTGATACACCACAGCTTGGTATCAGGGCGCAGGTTCAGCATTTGAAAGCCTATGCTTCCACAGTGGATTTAAAGAGTGAATGTGTTGATCCACGCTTTAAGTATGTCACAAGAGGCTGTGCGGAATATGTGGAGTGGCTTGGACAGAAAGAAAATCCAGACGGAAAGGGGTGGGCAGCAGGAGCCGGATATGGTGCAAAGATTATTACAATCTTAAATACAATGATTGGAATTAAGAGCGAGACAACAGAACCGGAGGAAGTCTGGTATCGTGTGCGTAAGACATGGACAGATGCCGCCACACAGAAGGGTGCATTTCACAGTTTGGAAAATGCCAAGAGGTGTGCGGATGAAAATGAGGGATATTCCGTATTTGATGAATCAGGTAAAGTGATTTATTCCAATGATACATTTACACCGTATCTTGTGAGAGTATCCATCGAAGATTTGAACATCCGCAAGGGTCCGGGAACAGACTACGATAAAACAGGTAAGTACACCGGAAAAGGTGCTTTCACTATTGTGGAAGAAGCAGAAGGCAAGGGTGCGAGCCTTTGGGGGCTTCTGAAATCTTATCAGAAAAATCGTGACGGATGGATTTCACTGGATTATACCGAGAGGGTTTAGAAGCAAGCCGGACAGAGACAACAGGTTTCTGTCCGGCTGCTTTTTTCGGCTCCTGACAAGTTTGGACAGAGTGAAAAAAGAGTGGGTGGAAACCGTAGAATTGCTTGACTTTACAGGGATTTAGAGTGATTTATATACTACCAAAAACGAAAGGAGTACTTATTTATATGGTGATTGCAGGAACGATAAATAGAGTAGCTTTTTACTGCAGAGTCAACCATCGTGACAGAGACTATGAAAAATATCTGGACGATGTAATGAGACGGTTGGAAGAAGAATATGGAAAACAGAAATGGGATTTGCAGATATTCTTTGAGGAAGCTTCAGGAGCCGACCCGAACAGAAAAGAATTTAATCGTCTGAAAGCGGAAATCGCAGCAAAGAAGATAGATGTGGTGGTTACCATGAGGGCTGCCACGATTGCCCGTAACTGGGGACAGTTTATGGAGTTCATGCTGATTTGCAGTAAGAAAAATGTGGAAGTGGTGTGTATTGACAAGGTAGAGGATGCGCAGGCCATTTTCCGAAGAATTCAAGAGTTTAAGAAAAGGTTTTTTGAAGGAAGTGATGTAACGTGCGAGTAAAAGTGATTAACAAACGACCAGCTTCGGTCTTACAAAAGAAAAGGGTTTGTGCTTATGCCAGAGTTTCCACAGACAGCAGAAGACAGGAAGACTCTCTTGAAAACCAGATGGAAACTTATGAGAGAATGATTACCGGAAATCCGGAATATGAATTTATCGGAGTATTTGCTGATCAGGGCATATCCGGTTATTGTGAGAACCGCCCACAGTTCCAGAGAATGATGGAAAAGGCAAGGGCAGGAGAGATTGACTTAATTATTACAAAATCCATATCGAGGTTTGCTAGAAATACCGTCACCGTTCTAAAGTTCGCAAGGGAACTGAAGGAACTGGGTGTCGGTATTTTTTTTGAAGAACAGAACATTAACACTCTATCAGGGGACGGTGAGATGATGCTTGCCGTCCTCGCTTCTTTTGCACAGGAAGAAAGCAGAAGCATGAGTGAAAACAATAAATGGTCCATTCGGAAGAAGTTTGAGAGAGGAGAAGTGATGATTACCACATCCCGCTTCCTCGGTTATGACAAAAACGAATATGGAGATTTGATTGTGAACAGAAAGGAAGCGGAAATTGTCAGTCTGACTTTTGACCTTTATCTGCTGAATGTCGGCTCGTCAAGGATTGGGGAGCTGCTTGATTACCTGGGCGTGAAAACAGTGACGGGAACAACATGGGAGAGCGGGACCATCAATGGGATGCTTTGCAATGAAAAGTACAAAGGGGATTTTCATCTGCAGAAGTATTACACCCCTGAAAACAAAAGAAACCATACAAGGAAAAACAACGGAGAAGTGCAGAGTTATTACATTTCGGAAAATCACGAACCAATTGTATCGCCGGAGGTATGGGAAAAGGTGCAGGAAGTCAGGGAACAGAGAAAGCGTGACAGGAATATCGGGCAGGACAGCACAATGAAGTTCCAAAACCGCTATCCCTTAAGCGGAATGCTGATTTGCCCTTACTGCGGAAAAACACTCCGGCGCAGACAGGTTTACAAGAAGAAAATCCAATGGCTTTGCAGTACCTACATTGAAAAAGGAGTCAAGGCATGTAAAGGGATAAGGATTGATGATGCCGAATTGCAAGGTTTGAACATTACGGAACAGACAGTGATTGAGGAGGTGGTTAAAAATGGCAAGAAACATTACTGTTATACCAGCAAAGCAGATTTTGACTGCGGAATCAGGAACAGCACAGTCAGTGCAGAAATTGAAGATGGCAGCGTACTGCCGAGTGTCAACCGACCAAGAAGAACAGTTATTAAGCTATGAGAATCAGGTCAATTATTACACAAATTATATTAGCGAAAATCCTCTTTATGAATATGCAGGGACTTATGCGGATGAAGGAATTTCGGGAACCAATACCAAAAAGAGGGATGAATTCAACCGCATGATTGCTGATTGCAGGGCGGGGAAAATAGACATGATTATTACCAAGTCCATTTCCCGATTCGCAAGAAATACGCTGGACTGCTTGAACTATGTGCGAGAATTGAAAGATTTAGGGATAGGGATTATTTTTGAAAAGGAAAATATCAATACCCTCGATGCAAAGGGCGAAGTGCTGCTGACCATTCTTTCCTCACTGGCACAGGATGAGAGCCGGTCCATTTCAGAGAACTGCACATGGGGAATCCGTAGAAGGTTTGAAACAGGAAAACACAAAATGAGTACAAAGCGTTTTCTTGGCTACGATACGGATGAAACGGGGAAGCTGGTAATCAACAGGACACAGGAGCCGATTGTAATTCGGTTGTATCAGGAATTCCTGGACGGAAAAACAACCGATTACATCAAGAGGATTTTTGAACGAGAAGGCGTGAAAAATTGGGATGGCGGTACGAAGTGGCAGTCCACAACCTTAATGAGTATGTTGGAAAATGAAAAATACAAGGGTGATGCCTTGCTGCAGAAAAGTTATACGGTGGATTTCCTCACCAAGAAACGGACGCAGAACAAAGGGGAAATTCAGATGTTTTATGTGGAGGATGACCATGATGCCATCATTTCAAAGCGGATATGGGAATGTGTACAGCTTGAAATAAAACGCAGGAAAAAGTATCTGGAGGAGCATGGGACAAACTCCTATTCCCACCGGCCGGAAAGCAATCCATTTGCATCCAAGATAATTTGTGGAGACTGCAATAAGGTTTTTGCACGGAAAGGCTGGCGGAGCAGCACGGGTGTTGACCGTAAGGTATGGCAATGCAGTGAACGGTACAAGGTCAAAGGAGTCATGGGATGTGTCAATCGCCATGTGGAGGAAGAAACGCTGATAAAGGCTTATCTGATGGCTTGGAACGCATTGGTGGAGAACCGAGAGGATTTCATGGAGCAGTGGACAGAACAGCTGCAGAGCGAGAACCTATTGGAAGGTTATCGGGCAGAGAAGTTCATAGAATACACCGATGGAGCAGAACCTCTGACAGAGATGGATACGGACTTCATGCTGAAAACACTGGACCACATCAAGGTTTTTGAGGATGGAACATTGTTGGTGGTGTTCCTGGACGGAATGGAGATTGAATGTAAAAATGAAGAAGAGTAAGAAAAGATGCCGATTGGGAGTTGCGATTCCTGATCGGCTTTTTTTCTTGTTCTTTTGAAGATGGTAAAATAAATGGGAATATGGTAAAATAATGTAGAAATTAAGGTGTTGAGTATTTTTAATATATATAATTATACAAACCGTTACTTGCTACAGTTATTAGTGAGGATATGAATTGAAATTAATGAAGGGGTTGAAGATATGATTTTATCTGATAATGAAACCAAAGTTGATTTACTTAATAATGAAGCAATAGCAAAGACAATAGTTTCTCTTATTAAGGATAGTAAAGAACAACCGATTTCTATCGGTATTCATGGGGACTGGGGTGCTGGTAAATCCAGCATTCTTGAAATGGTAGAAAATGAAGTGAAACTGGCTTCTTCAGTGTCAGGAAAGAAGTATTCTTGTATCCGATTTAACGGTTGGAAACACCAGGGATTTGAAGACTCAAAAGTAGCTTTGATGAGTTCTATTATTTCAGAGCTTGAGAAGAAAGAGAAACTTGGCGTTAAGTCTGGGGAAATATTAAAAAAACTGTGGAAAAATATAAATTGGATGACTGTTGCTAAGACTGCGGGTAAAACCGCTTTAGGAATTGCGACAGGTACAGCACCGCTTACGTTATTATCTTCAACAATGGATATTTTAAAATCAACCGTAACTACAGAAGAGGGAATTGCTGGAGCAATTGAATCTATTGGAGGTTATTTAAGTGACGCAAAAATCACAGAGGACATATCAAGTAATAAAGAATTTTCAGAGTTTCAGGAAAATTTTGCCGAACTGCTAGAAGATGCAGCTATTGAGAAACTTATTGTTTTAATTGATGATCTTGACAGATGTTTACCTGATGTGGCGATTAATACGTTAGAGGCTGTAAGACTGTTTATGTTTACGGAAAAAACAGCATTTGTAATTGCAGCAGACGAGGGAATGATTCGCTATGCGGTTAAAAAACATTTTCCCGATGCAACAGATGAAAATAAGTTTAATGCAGGTGAGGCCTTTGCAAATAAGTATTTGGAAAAGTTGATTCAAGTTCCGTTTAGAATTCCAGCATTAGGTGAGGTAGAAGCGTGTATATACATAATGCTTCTTATGGTGGGTTCTGTTTTGCCAGATGAAAATGAAAACTATAAAAAGCTGAGAGAAGAGGGATTATCTAGAATCAGAAAGCCTTGGAATGTAGAAAGTCTTACGGTTGATGACGTGAAAGAAATTCTTGGAAATGATTATGAAAAGTCATCGAAGGAAGTATTAATTGCCACTCAAATATGCCATTTATTAGCACAAAATACAGATGGAAATCCTAGAAAGATAAAAAGGTTTGTAAATATGCTCTTGTTACGTTATGAGATTGCTAAGAATCGTGGCTTTGGAGACGAACTGGAACTTGCGATTTTGGCAAAGATGATGTTGGCAGAATACTATGAACCAGATTTTTATAAGGCATTACCTAATCATTTGGATTCTGAAGGGAAATGGGATGAAGTTCCTGAAATACTAGCTGATATAAAAACTATGGTCGAAGATAAGAAAACAGTAGAAGCAAAAGAGCGATGGTATGATTTAAACAAGATTTGGAAGTGGATTACTACAGAACCAGAAATTACAGATAAGGACTTAAGACCGTATTATTATGCATGTAAAGAAAAAATGGATTATTTTTCAGGTAAAACTTCTAAAAATGATCTATCAGAAATAGTTGAGCTACTTTTTAGAGATGAAATGATTATTGTAGGTCGTGTTGAAGATTTGAAAAATTTGACAAATCAAGAATCAGATCAAGTGTTCGGAATTGTTGCTCAAAAAATTATGGAAAAAGGGCAATTTGATATGAAACCAAAAGGGATTGATGGTTTGATTGTATTGGTACAGAATAAGCCGGAACTCCGTAAAAGTTTAGTTGATTTTATAGATGCTATTCCTGTAGATAAGGCTGGAGTGTGGATTATACATGGCTGGGATAAAGCAATTCCAAAAGATTGTGATGAAAGAAAAGGAGTAAATCAATATTTTGATAAATTGAAAAGCAGTGGGACGGCAATTGTTAAAGCAGCTTTAAAGAAGATGTGAGGTAATTAATAAATGGGAACATCAACACATAATGGAGGACAAAAAGGTGGAACACCTTTGGTACCGTCATGGTTAGAGCAACCAGATGTAAATCCACAAAATGAAAATGGACTTGGTCCCGATGGTAGTCAAATTCCACCAGTGGGTGATGTGGATCGCTTTAGAACACCACGAGGAGAGTTCACGAGGTATATAAATTCAGGAGGACGGGATAGCAGTTTAGGCCGTAAAAGTGTCTCTAATTACATAAGAAATTCTTTGGGTGGTAGTTCAAATGCGACACAGAGAATGGGAGCTGCTAGAAGCAGTTCTGCAAGATTATTAAATGTTGCAGGTGTATTTGCTTCAGGTGGTGCAAGGGCTGTTGAACAGTATCTTTCTATAGAGAATCTCTCACATAAGACAGCTAGTGACGCATTTATAGCTATTACAGACTTTATCTGTCCAGATGGGGGACCACAAGATGAAGGCATTGCGAGGTCGGCTTATATTTCCGCAATCGAAGAATCACCAGAAATAGCTACAATTAAATTTGAGGATTTGACTTCAGAGCAGATTATGGTGATTGTGGAACGCACCATGGCAAATGCGATATTTAATAGAATCACGAATGATATTGGTAACAAGATTATATTGTTGCCGCAAGAACGAGCTATATCAGACAGATTAATTGTTCAAATGAAGGATTTTGTTAAGGGTTCTGTATCGGATGCTGTTATCAATTTAGATATCAAGGCTGGAAATATTCGACAAGGTGATTCTTTAAGAATAGTGGACCGGGTGTATAAGGCAGCGTTTGAAATTATGGTAAGTGCAGGTGAAAATGAATGAGTCGATATAAATTAAGAGCAAATTATGATATTGAAAATATAGATTCGCAGAAAATGGATGGCACAGTTATTGTTGATGTCCCTATGCTTTCTAATGGCGAACTAAACTATGGATTAAGCCACATTAAGAAAAAATTATATGAAGAAAATGTGTATCCCTCTGAAATTGGATTTGATATCATGTCGCTTGCAACAATGGTTTATATGGCTGATACGCGAATTGAGAGAGTGGTGCATGGACAGGACTCTTGGACGAGAGAAATTGAACTAGAAATACCGGTATCAAATGTAGAGATATGGGACTCACAGATTCGTACGGTTGAACGTATGTTAAAATTTCTTACAGGAGATTTATGGAAAATTACGTTGTCGAGTAGAGCATGGCAGTTTAATAATTTGGAGGAAGTAAGAGAAAAATCAAATAAATATGATGAAGTATCATTATTCTCTGGTGGAATGGATAGTCTTATAAGTACCATTAATTTGATGGAGAATAAGAAAAATACCTTGTTAATAAGTCATGCTGGAGAAGGACTTACTAAAAATGCTCAAAAAAATATTGTGAATAAATTTGACTTGTTATATCCAGATGTTTTACATACATGGTTAGATTTGTGGATGGTGTTTCCACGTGATTATATTCCGGCAGGTGGTAATGATAACAATACAAGGAGTAGATCATTCCTATTTATCGGTTATGCCCTTTTTGCAATGACTGGCATGGATAATATCAATGAACTGTTAGTTCCGGAAAATGGTCTGATTGCTTTGAATGTACCATTGGATGAAACAAGAGTAGGTTCATTTAGTACAAGAACAACGCATCCATTTTATCTTTCTTTGTGGAATGAATTATTAGTGGGATTAGGGTTAAATCTATCAGTAAAAAATCCTTATTGGAATAAAACAAAGGGAGAAATGGCAGGGGAATGTAAAAACAAGGATGTTCTTTATGAGACGATGAAATTATCATTCTCATGTTCTTCACCAGGAAAAGCAAGATGGAAACAACTCAGTCAACAACATTGTGGTTATTGTGTTCCTTGTTTAATTAGAAGAGCTGCAATGCATAAAGCGTTTGGGGATGATGGAACAGTGTATACCGAAACGTCTATTTATGAAATGCAGAATAAAAATGCAGAAGGAATGGGAATTCAATTGCGCTCTTTCCAGTATGCAATAGATAAAATAAAACAGGATAGAAATCGTGCTTTATTTTATATACATAAGCCAGGTCCATTACCGCAGGATGATGAGTATTTGAGAGAATTAGCTGATACATATATACGAGGATTATTAGAAGTAGATGCTTTTATACAGGATAATTTAGCACAAGAGGATGAGAATAATGATTTATGATGCACATTGTCATTTAGATTTAATGGATAATATGCTAGAGTTTATAAATGAAATACAGAATTCTGATATGAATTTATTTGCGGTTGGAACTACACCGAAGGCATATAGTAGAGAAATACAATTTTGCAAGAATGCTAGAAATATTCATGTTGGTTTAGGGATGCATCCGCAATTAGTATCTAGTGGCTATGATGATATGCAGTTATTTAAATCTCTCATTGAAAAAAGCCATTATATTGGTGAGGTGGGATTGGATTTTAGTAAAGGATATATTCAGACCAAAGAATTACAAATAAATATTTTTAGTGAGATTGTTAAGTTATGTGAACAATACAGTGAAAAAGTGATTTCTATTCATTCACTTAAATCGACAAGTACGGTAATTGAAATTTTAAGAACATACAAAAGACAAAAGAGTAATAAATATATATTTCATTGGTTTACAGGTTCTATGCCACAATTAGAAAAAGCGATTGAATTGGGATGCTACTTTTCAATAAATCCGGGAATGTTGAAAACAAAATCGGGAATGGAAGTGATAAAAGCTATACCAATTGATCATGTGTTGTTAGAGACGGATGCACCATTTGCACTCAAAGTTCAACACATAGATGAAATAGAAAAGGAACTCAAAAGAACCATGTCGAGGATATCGGATGTAATTGGATTCGACATATCTGATATAATTAATAAGAATTCAAAAGAAGTGTTTTGCTACTGAATATTTAATGAAGAAACATTGATAAAGGCTAACTGATGACGTGCTACTAAGAAAGGATACTAATAGGAGTCACAATTTCTGGTTGGCTTTTACTTAATCTTCTATGATAGTGAAAGATGTTGGATATGGTATGATAAATGTGCGAGTATGCTTAGAGGTGATTTAAATGTATAACTTAACAAAATGTGCATTGTGTGGAAATGAAGCAGAATTGGAATTGAGCCATACAGTGCCAAAGATGGCTGTAAGGACATTAAAGAAAACAGCAATAGGTAATATTCGGAGTACAGAGAACCCTAACAAAACCATACAGGATAGCGAGAAGTTGTACATGTTGTGTGGAGATTGCGAGGATTTATTTAGTGAAAAAGAAACTTGGTTTGCTAACAAAATATTTCATCCTTATTTAAAAAAGGAGAAAACTATTTTTGACTACGATGAGAATTTGGCTTACTTTATAACTTCTGTTAATTGGAGAAGTCTTTATTTGGATATTTTAGATTTTGTTGAGAATTCAGTGGTTGGTATAGATGCGTTGGAATGTTTGATTGAATCTGAAAAAATAATGAATGAATTCCTGCGAGGAAAACGTAATGATTTAGGGAAAATAGAAAATCACATTTTCTTTTTTGATGACATAAAAGAATTATCTGTTGGTGCGAGCAATTTTGCAGATTTGAAACTGCATGCGACTTTTCATAGAGGGATAGGTAGTTACACTTTTTGTTACGAAGATGAAAAGACCTATGGTACTTTAACAAATATGATGGGAGTAATACTTGTTACTCTTTATCATAAAGGGCAAAGAGAAGTATGGAATAATACAGAGATTTTGAATGGCGTGGGGCGTATTGAAGCGAAAGATCAGCAGATACAGAGTGTTTTTGGAAATGAGTTAATACATATCATGGAAACAGCAAAGAAAGCATCTGAAGCTATGAGTGTAGCACAACAAAAGAAAGCAGAGGATAGAATAAAGGCTGCTGGAGAAGATGTAAAAAATTATTCAGTTTTTCAAGACTGGATGAATGATATGGATTTAAAGAACAGAATCACAGATAAGTGATACAGAAGTGGGGGTAAAGGCTATCCCCATAAGAGGGGTATAAACCTTTTCGCAAAAGATGACGATTTCGCTATTTAGTATAAGAAGTAACTTTCACCGCACGTTGAGACGGTTGTTC